>JBJTMZ010000102.1:0-17220 GCA_046073805.1 Aquirufa sp. | reverse complement strand
AGTCACGGTCTGTTTTTTCTCAATGGGATTAGGTCCATCCGGATTCGCAAATGATGAAAAGCCCTTTCCATTAGCCACAAATAATTTTCCTTTGACAATTTGTAAAGAGGTCGGGTACCAGCCCACAGGAATAAAGCCTAGTGAACGGGAATTTCCTGGTTTTTCCACTTCAAACACAGCTAAACAATTATTATCTGCATTCGAAACATAAAGTCGTTCCTCATCAGCAGATAAGGCCAAACCATTCGTAGAGCTTCCCTCCAAGGCATTGGGTACCAAGGCTGCATTCAATACTTCGATTTCTTTGGAAGCTTTCAAGTCAACAACCGAAACGGAATTGTCGTTACCATTTGCAACGAACATCGTTTTTCCGTTTTTGGTAATAATCATTTCATTTGGGTGATCTCCCACTGCAATGGCCGGCAAGAAGGAAGCATTGGCTACTTGAAAGGGAAGAACTTGTTTTGCTCCCCATACCGAGATATATAAAATTTCGCTGCGCTTGTCCAAAATACAAGTAAATGCCTCCGCGGGTAATTGATGTGTCGAACGAATCTCCTTCGTTTTCACATCGATCACATAGAGCGAATTATTCTCCTTGGTAACCACATACAAAATACCTTTCGCGTCATCAAATTCAATTCCTGAGGGAGAAATAATGGCTTTCGGATCTTTAGATAAAGGTATTTTGTCCACTTCGGTAAGTTTATTTGATTGAATCTCAAACACCAAGATCACATTGTCATTGCCACCTGAGACATAGACCGTCTTATTATTGGCAGCAACTTTTAATCCATACCAAGATTTTGGTAATTCCTTGGAGTCCAAAACTTGTTGGGACGCCACATCAATCAACTGTAAACTTTGAATGCTTTGGCCATTATTTGTCACTAATAAATATTTCTGATTCGGAGAAACCGCAACATTTAAAGGCAAATCTCCCAACGGAATCGAAGAACCATGAGGCGATAATTTCCAGCCATTAGGAAGGGTCACTCGGCTAGCTGTAAGCGTGGACTTCAAATTACTTTGACCAAAAATGGAAATAGACCAGAGAAGACCTAGAACAAGCAATTTATGGGAAAATTTCATGTGTTTTTTCTTAAAAATAAGGTGATTTAGAACAAGAAGTCTTAACTCATTCAGAATTTAACAATTTGTTGTTATTTCGTGATGCTGAAATAATCCCCTACGACCCCATCAGATTGTATCCAACGTAATTCAAATGTTGATTTACTCACATCTAAGATAACTGACCCCCCAATTTGATTGTTGGAGTACAACATCGATTTCATCGGAAATCCGGGACGCTGTCCTCCAAATTTTCCTCCAGAACCACTCACCACGTAAATAACACCTTGCCCTTTCGGACCCACTGTGTAATGATTTGAGCTTTTTTCTTTCGCAACGACATGCGTTGACGCATCAAATGTTTCATTAATCCCGACATGTCCACGCATCGGATAACTACGCTCATAGACATGGCTATGACCCGCGATCACCAGATCAACTTTGAATTGCTCAAAAATCGGGGTCATATTTTCGCGTAGCGATTTCATGTCTAATTCTACATCGGAATCATGCGAGCCTTTGGAATAAGGAGGTTTGTGAAAATAGACCACCACCCAAGGTAATTTATTCGCGGCTAAATCAGCTTTTAGCCATTCAACCTGTTCGCCTTTTCCATCTTTCAATTGTAAGCCTGATTTCTCTTGCATTTCCGTATCCAAAGCCACTAAATGAACAGGGCCATAATTCACCGAATAATAGGATTCGGCACGAGAAGGAACTCCCCCCGCTTGACCGGACACCGGCATATCGAAAATTTGAAAATAAGACGGTAATGTCGGATCGTGCTTGCCGGCATAATCGTGATTACCTGGCGAAGGATAAATGGGCAAATTCTGTAAAAATGCTTGCTGATAAACATCAAATACATTTTTTTGGTATTCCTCATCCTTTCCGTTATTGTAGGCATTATCGCCCAACCAAATCCAAGCATCCGGTCGATGGCCCTTGGTATATTTCGTAATGGACTCCATGACAGCCTTTTGGCTCACCGAACCATCTCCAAAATCACCTAAAGCCCAAATTCGAACGGGTTTTTCTGAGCTAGGTGCAGTTACTAAATATCGATCAACCATAAATTGTTTGGAATCGATCTGGTAGGAATATCTTGTTCCGGGTTTCAACGAATTGAGTTGCACGATGTGCTCAGTCACCCGCTGAGTATCCAGGCTCTCCTTCACAACCTTTTGCGAATCCTGGTAAAACACTCGACTTGGTACAGGCTTGTCGGTCCGCCAATGAACAATGGCGGAAGTGGTTGTCACCGACTGCAAATAAGGACCACGAAGGATTTGAGCCTCTTGAGCGTAGACAAAGGGGCTAAAAAATAAAAGGAAAAGGAATTTCTTCATCGTGCATCAAAAAAAAGGCGCCAAGCAAAACTTGACGCCCTAAATGTAAAAAAAATTCTAGTAACCTTGATTTTGTTTCAAGTAACCTGGCAAGTTGGATGCACCATCGATTGCTGTCTGTGGTATTGGGAAAAGACGTTTGGTTTTATCTGTATTTGTCTTTTCAGTCCATGAATCCTCGTATTTATTGAAACGAATCAAATCGGTACGACGCTGCAATTCCCAATAGAATTCAAATCCACGTTCACGCAACAATAAATCTAAATTTATTGAAGATAAGGCAGTAGCAGGAATATTAGAGGTTCTTGACAAACGAACTTTATTGACGTCAGCTAGTGCAGCAGCTGCATCGTTCGATTTGCGAAGTTTTGCTTCCGCGCGCATCAAATAAACATCTGCTAAACGCACAATCATAATATCAGCCTCACCGAAGTTACGTCCCGATGATGATTTGTCTGAGAATTCATATTTCTCAACGCGATAACCGGCGCTGTAATCACTACCAACTGTCGTAAAATCAACCTGCTCCGTGTGAATAACCATCGGATTTCCTTTACCACGCGTATTGACAATTTTACCAACCTGTAAGGATTTTCCATCCGTACATTTCACAAATGCACCACTTTTATAAATCAAACCAAATTGCTGTCCTCGTAAGATACCACGATCGATTTTATAAGATATGGGATCCACACACTGACCTTCCTCTTTTTTAACGTTTTGCTTGTAAAACCGAGGATCTGCCTCCGCCGGATCTACCGAGCCATAAGCAGCAACCCAAGATTGATAGAACGTAGGCGTAATCGCTGGACCGTCCGTACCATTTGCTGCTGGATAAGCTGGCAATGGTCGCTGATCATTTGCCAATGAGAAATAGGACATACGATTATGACCGTTTAATTCTGCACGTTGGTCAACAGCAAAAATTAATTCTTTATTCGTATGATTCACATTACTAAAAATATCCCAATAATCAGTAGATAAGGCATACTGACCTGAGTTAATTACTTTATCGCTATATTCGACAACCTTGTCCATATCTTCCGCTTTGAAGGTGGGTGTCCCATATGGATCACGCCAAACTGCAGAATTCAAATACAAGCGAGCTAATAAGGACCAAACCGCACCTTTCGTCAATCTTCCTGGGCCAGTAGATGTTCCCACCAAAGGCTCAACAGCCAATAATTCATTTTTGATGTAGGTGATAGCTGCTTCACCTCGTAAAATTGAGGTTACATCGCCTAAATCTTCTTTGGAAAATGCCACTCCGAATAAATCGAGCATAACCATGTTATAATAGGCACGCATACCACGGGCTTCAGCGATATATAAATTAGCATTTGCATCTTTGTTCGTTTTCAACGAATTAATCGCTGTTACAGAACGCGATATACCCGCCAAAACAGCATTCCAAGTATTTCTGACGTTTGGATCTGTACTTGTCGTCTCATGTTTGTGCAAGGATAAATAGATTCCATTATCACCCCAGTCGGTACCCCCACGATATGGTAAAATGGCCTCATCCGTAGAGATTTCTTGTAAGGCAAACAAAGTTGTGTGCTGAAATATAGTAGGTAAAACAGCATATACAGGAGCAATCATACCATCCGCTGCTTGCTTGTCAGTCAAACCCGCTGCATTATATTCATCTAGAATTTTTTCATTCAAATCGGAGCAACCTACTAAAGTTGACATCCCAACCATTAACATGGCGATATTTCTTAATTTTTTCATTTCTCTATTGCGATTCAAATTAGAATGTAAGATTTAGGCCGATAATTATTGATTTAGCTTTTGGATAACTCAGATAATCGATTCCATAAGACAAAACACCATTAATCGAATTGTCTTTGTTTACTTCAGGATCATACCCATCATAATTAGTCTGAACCCAAAGATTTTGACCTGTAACAGAAAGTCTTGCACCCGAAATAAATTTATTAATTCCCAGTTTTTGCGTATCAAATTGATATCCTAAAGTCACGTTATTTAAACGTAAGAATGAACCATCTTTCAGGTATCGCGTTGAAATAGGGGCCGCATTATTTATCGATTCTTTGCTATCTGCATAGGCTGATGGCGTTACATTGGTGTTTTTGGCAATTTTTAATTTATAAAACGCTGCGTTGGCTGTGTTGTCATAAATTTTATTTCCACCAACCCCATTAAATTGTAGGGCAACATCAAATCCTTTGTAAGACATATTTCCAAAGAAGTTGTATTGAGTTGTAGGTAAGGCTGTACCCGCCGCAATCCGATCCTTATCCGTAACGATTCCATCACCATCTTGGTCCTTGTAGATACTCATCCCCTTGTCGTCAAAACCAACAAACTCTTTCAAGAAGAATGTTCCTATCGGTTGACCATTAATATAGCCATTAATCGTTGCGGAAGTTAAACCTGAACCAGAAGCAGAACCCGATGGAATAACCGAATAAGGAGATCCTGAAACTTGATTACTAATTAAGGTTAAGTTACCACCTACATTAAATTTGATACCTGACTCGGTAGCAAACTTGTAATCCAAATCCATTTCAACACCTTGATTCACAATTTCCATATTTTTTACATTGGTCCAAACGGAACTAGCCGGTTGAACTGGGTCAGCTGGAATGACTTCGAGCAACATGTTAGTCGAAACCTTTTTAAATGCATCGATTGCTCCTGAAAGTGAACCGTTTAAAAAAGCAAAATCAAGTCCCAAATTCATTTGTGTCGAAACCTCCCACTGAATATCTGGATTTGCTAAACGCGAATAGGTAATACCAGCCGGGTAGCTTGTTGATCCATCCATTGGATAAGAAGTCGTTGATCCAACCGTAGCTGTAAATAAAGGTTGAGTGATCTTTGGAGGAATCTCTTGATTACCTGTTTGGCCCCATCCCCCACGTAATTTCAGATTACTAATCGACGTGTTTTTCAAGAAAGGTTCTTCCGAAATACGCCATCCCAACGAGAATGAAGGAAAAATACCGTATCGATTATTAGATCCAAATTTTGATGATCCGTCGGCACGAACCGTAGCCGTAGCTAAATACTTATCTTGATATTGATAATTTAAACGAGCATAAAATGATTGAAGCTCATTGATAAATGCTGTACCAGCTGGTTTATTTGTCGCCAAAGTCAATTCTTGACCAATACCTGGGTTATAGATAGGCTCAGTTGGTACAATTGGAAATTTATTGATACTAAATGTGCGCCATTGGTATTGAATTTTCTGATAGGAATGACCAATCAAAGCATCCAAGGTATGATCTCCTTTGGTCAAATTATAAGTTAAATAATTCTCTATCAAATTATTGATATTACTGGTATTGTATGTATCTAATCGACCATCAATTTTAGGTACATTACTTGCTAATGTTTGAACATCACGTACTGAAGTTGAATTATCATATCCATAATTTAAGCGATAAGTCAAACCTTTTAACAACTTAATCGAAGGAGAGATGTTAGCAATAAATCGATTGGTCGTGTTAATATCTTTAAACAATTGCAAGGTTGTCAATGGATTAGAAGAACTTACAAATGTAGCAGGCGTTGTTCCATCCGCTAAATAAGCAGGAAGCGTAGGATTGTTAGAAATAGCATTTCCCAACAAACTTTCAATCGCAGGACGTTCATTAACAGTATTAGAGAAGTTTAGATTTGCATCAACAGACAAACGATCTTCCCAAAACTTCTGATTTACGTTCATACGGGCGGTCATTCGATCCAACTGATTATTCTTTAAAATACCCTGTTGCATTTGAGCGCCGAAAGCGGCATAGTAAGTAAGCTTATTTGCTCCACCGCTTAATCCAAGATTGTAATTCTTTGTTAACGCATCTCTCGTGATTTGCTTTTGCCAATCCGTATCCGCATTGAACTCTTCCAATGTTCCACCATTGGCTACTACTTGTTTACGAAATTCCGTCGCGGATAATACAGGCAGTGCGCGGGCAATGGAAGAAACCCCCACACTTGTAGAAAGTTCCAATTTAGAAACCCCTGCTTTTCCTTTTTTGGTCGTAATCAAAATAACCCCGTTAGCCCCTCTGGAACCATAGATTGCCGTAGCGGACGCATCCTTTAATACGTCAATCGTTTCGATATCCTGCGAATTCAAGAAATTCAATGGATTTCCTCCACCGGTACTCGAATTATCCAATGCAAGACCATCAATGACAAACAAGGGAGTCGATCCAGAACGAATTCCCCCAGGTCCACGAATGGTAATCCCCTGAACCCCACCTGGTTCACCGGTCGCCGACGTAACATTGACACCTGCAACTTTTCCTTGAAGTAGTTGTTCAGGTGAGTTGATAATACCTTTATTAAAGAAAGCACTACCCACTGATTTCACCGAACCCGTTACATCTGTTTTCTTTTGCGTACCATATCCAACTACAACAACTTGCTCTAAATCAGCAGCATTAGGAGACAGAGAGATGTTAATGATTGATTGAGAACCTACAGTAATTAATTTGGAGGTATAACCAACAAATTTAAACTCAAGAATTGCTTCTTCAGAACCTACCGAAATAGTGTATTGGCCAGATGCATCAGCACTGGTCCCTTTGGTTGATCCCTTGACAGATACGGTTGCTCCGCCAAGCACCTCATTGGTACTAGCATCCGTAATTTTTCCTGAAATTTTAATAATTTTTACTCCTTGTCCAAGAACGGTATTCGTAGGTAAACAAAGAAAAGCGAAAGCAGTAGCTAAAGCAATCAGACCCAAACGGCCCTTTTGTAAAAGCTCTTGCGAAAAGTGACGTAAGAGTATTCTCATTTTGTGATTAATTAAGTTTGAGTCATCAAAAGTAAATTTGAATAAATCGTACTTAGTTAATACACAATAATCAAGATGTTAAATAATAAATTCTTGAAATAATACCAAGCAAGACTAGGTTGCCACCTTTAAAGAATTAACCGACCCGCCGTAGCCGCACGAATTTCCTCTATACTAACTCCAGGTGCACATTCAATGAGTTTGAATCCTCCCTCAGGTAAAATATCATAAACCCCTAATTCCGTGATGACACGCGTCACACAACGAACACCTGTAAGCGGCAAGTCACAACTTGAAACCAATTTTGATTTTCCAGCAGGTCTAGTCTGCAACATGGCAACGATAACCTTATCCGCCGACGCGACTAAATCCATGGCACCACCCATGCCTTTGACCATTTTTCCCGGTACTTTCCAATTGGCCAAATCTCCATGTTCCGAGACTTCCATCCCGCCGAGAATTGTCACGTCGATGTGATTCCCACGTATCATCGCAAAACTCTGTTCGGAACCAAAAACGGAACCACCAGTCGCTACCGTGATGGTCTGTTTACTCGCATTGATGTAATCAGCATCCTCTTCTCCTTCTTTTGGAAATGGACCGATGCCCAATAAGCCATTTTCGGATTGCAATATGACCTTCATGCCCTTCGGAATGTGATTAGCAACCCGAGTAGGAATGCCAATACCTAAATTCACATAATCTCCATCCTTGATTTCCTGCGCGAGACGCTTTCCTATGACCTCCTTCTTGATATCCTCCGGACTCAATTCTTTGATTTCTTCCGCATCCAATTGATGTGTCCGATGTTCGATCGGCTTGATGTAATCCTTTCCCTGAAAGATCCGTTGGACATAGATTCCCGGCGTATGAATCTGATTGGGATCCAGCGTACCGGCGGGGACTAATTCTTCCACCTCGGCGATCGTAATTTTACCCGCCATGGCCACAACGGGATTGAAATTTTGGGATGTCCCTTTATAAATCAAATTCCCCTCGGTATCCCCTTTCCAGGCTTTCACGAAGGCAAAATCGGCATGAATGGCTTGTTCCAAGAGATACTTTTTCCCTGCAAATTCACGCGTTTCTTTGTTGGCCGCCACTTCCGTCCCCACCCCCGCAGGCGTATAAAAAGCGGGTATCCCTGCTCCCCCACAACGAATGCGTTCGGCTAAGGTGCCTTGAGGGACTAGCTCCACTTCGAGTTCACCGGCTAACAGTAATTCCTCAAATAAATGATTCTCGCCAATGTAGGAACAAATCATTTTCGAAATTTGCTTCTTCGCGATGAGTCGGCCTATCCCAAAATCTGCCAAACCCGCCTCATTGGAGATACATGTCAAATTCTTAGTCCCTTGCTGCCACAAAGCCTCTATGAGATTTTCGGGCACACCCGTCAAACCGAAGCCTCCCATCAGGATGCTCGAGCCTGAACCGACATCCTTAATCGCGTCCAGCGAAGATGAGAAAACTTTATTCATCATTTAAGACTTTTGCTTGACCCAGCGATATAGGGATGGAATTAACAAAGGCGCAAAAATGAGCGTACTTGTTAATCCGCCAATGATCACCGTGGCCAAGGGCCGTTGGACATCCGATCCAATCCCCGACGAAGTAGCCGCAGGAATCAATCCCAAAATCGCAACAATTAATACGGAAAGCAATGAACGCATTTGCTGAGTCGAAACCAAAGAAATGTCTTCTAAATTCCCATTTCGATTAAATGCCGAAACTAAAATCACCCCCGCCATCACCGAAATACCGAAAATAGAAACAAAGCCTACACCAGCTGATACATTGAAATAATAACCCCGCAATAACAGGGCAATGATTCCACCGGCCAATGCAAAAAGAATACAACTTGCGGTAATCATTGTATCCGTCAATTGATTGTACAACATGTACAGAAAGGCAAAAACTAATAGTAATGTCAATGGAATACTAATCAATAATTGTTTTCCGGCACGTTCCAGGTTTTCGTATTGACCGCCCAGAACCAACTCGTATCCTTTCGGTATTTTGATTTGTTGATCTATTTTCTGATTCAACTCCTTCACAAATCCACCCTGATCCCGTCCTTCAATATTCGTTCGGACAGTGATCATTCGTTTGTTATTGTAACGGTAAATATTGGTTTGACCTTCCACAAAACTCACTTCGGCTAATTGATCCATCGGAATCAGGGCACCATTCACGGATGGCACCAAAAGCTGTTTGATTTCATCGATATTATTCCGGTATTGGGGCAAATAGCGAATCACTATATCATAACGCTTCGTTCCATCATAAAGCGTCGAAAGACTTTTGCCTCCAATAGCCGCTTCAATCATATTCTGAATGTCCGAAATATTGATTCCGTAACGGGCAGCATTTTCCCGATTGATTTTGATGGCCAATTGCTCTTGCGTGCCCTCTTGTTCAATATTCACGGATTCACTTCCCGGCATGGCTCGGACAATGGTCGCAATACTATCCGCTTTGGCCCGCATCATTTTCAAGTCCTCCCCCACAATTGATACCGCTAAATCCGCAGCACTTCCGGTAACAATTTCCATCACTTGATCTATAATCGGTTGGCCCGAAGAAAAGCGAACACTCGGAAGAGCGACTGCTAAATCATACTTTATTTTATTGACTAATTCTTTCTTGGTAATTGTCTTACTCCACAAATTATAATCCTTCAAACCCACTAATATCTCATTTCGATTCGCAGGAAAAGGATCCGTGCCGTCGTCATTTCGACCTGTCTGGGTAATAACATAGGCGATTTGCGGATATTTGGCAATAATGGATCGAATTTTGGGGGCATATTTCGCATTCTCTTGGATTGTAATTCCAGCCGGGAAGTTCCCCCGCAAAAAAATTGAACCCTCATCAAGTTCGGGCAAGAATTCTGTTCCCATGAAATAGGCCGACGATAATAAGAGCAACACCACAGAAAATCCCAGTACAACCGTCATTTTAAATCGCTGCACCAAAAAGTCACTCAATCTAAAATAGAATTTTTCAACCCACTCAAGAATAATATTCCTTCGAGACTTTATTTCTGGAGCATCAGCCTTGAAATACCGACCGTAAACAAAGGAAATCAGAATTGGAACAATGGTTAAGGCGGCGAGCAAAGATCCAACGACGGCATAGGCAAGCGTTAATGCCATCGGAGAAAATAGTTTGCCTTCCACACGCGTCATCATTAAAATAGGCATATAAGCCAATATAATGATGGTCACCGAAAAGAAAATTTCTCTACTAACCTCTTTGGCGGCGTGCAAGGTTACCTCAATAACACCTTTTTGCTTTTCTTCCGGTTTTAAGTTCCGATAATGTCGGATGACATGCTCGACCATCACGCAGGCCCCATCCACTATTATACCAAAATCAATCGCACCCAGAGATAATAAATTAGCCGGAATACCGGTCAAACGCATCAGTATAAAGGCAAAAAGCAATGAAAAAGGAATCGTCAGCGCGACTACCAAGGCACTTCTAGCACTCCCCAAAAAGAAGATCAAGATGATGATGACGATGCTAATTCCTTCGAAAAGCGTATGTCCCACGGTCTCCAAGGAATGATCAATCAAGAAACTACGATCATAGAGTGTTTTAATTTTAACTCCGGCAGGCAATTCTCGGGTTTCCAATTCCTGGATACGTTCTTTAAGTTTCACCAAGGCCTCACTCGGGTTTTCGTAACGTCGTAATAAAACAATTCCTTCCACGCCATTGGACGACTCACTGTGGTTTTCCTTGATTTGATACCCCAAAACGCCACTCGGAGGGGGCGGTGCCATCTCCACACTCGCCACATCGCTAATAAAAATGGGGACGCCGTTCTCCGATTTCAACACAATATTTTTAATATCGCTATCGGTCTTAATCGCACCTAAACCACGCACCGCAAAACCCTGACCACCACGCTCTATGAGATTTCCACCCGTATTTTGGTTGTTGACATTCACAGCTTCCTCCACATCCGAAATGGTCAAATTATACTTCCGTAACTTATCAGGATAAGTCAAAATTTGGTATTGCTTGAGCGGTCCACCAAAGGTGACTACATCCGCAACGCCATCTGTTTGCAATAAATAAGGCTTAATGACCCAATCTTGCAAATCCCTAATTTGCGTAGGCGTATATTCAAACGGTGCCTCTACGACATATCGGAAGATCTCCCCCACCGCCGTCGACAAAGGAGCTAATTCGGGGCTCACGCCATCGGGCAAGTCGACCGAGCTTAATCGCTCCAAAACTTGTTGGCGCGCAAAATAATCATCCGTCCCATCTTTAAAGGTCAACTGAACGACTGACAACCCAAATATGGTTCGACTCCGTCGATCCAAAACATTGGGCGTATTTTGAAGTGCACGCTCAATGGGGACGGTTACTTGTTGTTCAACCTCTTCGGATGCCCGACCATCGTATTTGGCAACGATGATGACGTTCGTATCGGCGATATCGGGATAGGCCTCAATTTTTAATTGGGTAAAGCAAAAATAGCCCACGCCCATGAGTGCCAGACTCATGATCATCATGAGCCAACGGTTATTCAACGAGAATTGAAGTAAGCGATTAATCATAATAAACTTGTTTAATAACCGAAACTCAAACCTTTTAATTGAATCACTCCGGATGTGGCAATCTCATCGCCCGCCTTGATCCCACTCAAGACAATCACTCGATCTCCAATTTGATGACCGATTTGCACTTCCTTCCGTTGAAAGGATAAGGGACCATTTTTAACGAACACATAGGATTTACCTTGAATGGTAATCAGGGAATATTTATTAATCGTCATGTGATTTCCTTCTTGTAGTCCAAAGGAAATCGTCGCAAACATACCCGCTTTCATTTCCGAATTGGGGTTTTTCATTCGAATACGTAGTTTGACCATCCGAGTAGCGTTATCAACCACTTCGGCCACGTCATCAATGAGACCTACAAATTTTTGATCTTGAAATGCGGTAAACTGAATTTGACATGTGCTACCCTCTTTCATGTTGGAAAATTGATTTTCCGGAATATCACAGGTCAAATAAACCGAACCCACCGGTGCATTCCGCAAAACTTCGGGATGAAATCCCGCAGCCTCTAGAATCGCCTCGTGTTCTAAAATAGCAGCCTTTTCATTGGACAAATTACTTTGTTCGGTGGAAAGGCCGGTTTGGGCATTCAACAAATCCTGTGCGGTGGCGGCGCCATGTGCCAACAAATCTTTGTAACGAGCTACCTCCACCATTTTTTGTTGGATATTCACCTGTTGAATTCGCTTGATATTAATCTGATGTTGGATTAACTGCGTAAAATTGCCTGACAATTGTGGATTATCGAATAATACAATGGGTTGGGAAGCACCTGAGTGGGATGCTACGACCGTTGCTACGATCTTTCCGGGCGCGGTAAAATCAGCAATGATATTTTTCTGTTCCACTTGGGATACTTGAAAAAATTCCATGCTTTTCGCGTCTGAAAAAAGCAAATCTACCCCACCATGACTAACAGTAGTTTCGGGCATTTTATCCGTTTGAGTATTTTCTTTTTTCTCGCAAGAAAACAATCCGAGACAGATAAGACTGATGATTAATGTGGTTCTCATTCGTTGGCTAATTGATTGATTTTACCCGTGGTAAATAATAATTGGATGTAGTTTTGTTTGTAGGCCTGTAAGATGTCGTTGTATTGACGCTGATTATCCAACCAACTTCGCTCGGCCTCTAAAAAATCAATAATGGTCGTCCCACCTTTCAGATAGGCATATTTGACATTGGACAAAAT
The DNA here is from genome assembly GCA_046073805.1 of Aquirufa sp. Lineage (GTDB taxonomy): Bacteria > Bacteroidota > Bacteroidia > Cytophagales > Spirosomataceae > Aquirufa. The sequence continues at coordinate 4,251 of JBJTMZ010000102.1, read as the reverse complement.
CTGTTGGGATTTTTTCAACACATCCTCGAAATGAGTCAGATTTTCTTTCTGACTTCGAAGGCGTTGAACCGCTGCCATAATTTCCGTTGAAATTTGCTTTTGAACACCAATCGCCTGAGCATCTGCTTGCTCTTTTTGAATAATTGATTTTTGAATATCCCCTTGATTCTTATTGAATATGGGCAAAGGCATGGTGGCAAACACCCCAAAATAAGGGATGGAATTTTGGGGGTTCCAAATAAAGCCGAGCTCCGGCTTAGGTATGGCCAGACTTTTTTGCAGTTTAATGTTGGACTCCGCAGCAGCAATGGTCGATTGGATACTTAAATAATCTCCCCGATTTGCCAAGGCATATTGAATTAAGCTATCCAGGTTTTCGTTTGAAATGCCGAAAAACGTGTCCGATAAATCTACCTGAACCTCCTTATCTACACCTAACAAATTGCGCAATTCAAGTCGCTTGCTCTGTTCCTCCTTTTGAAAGGTTTGCTGTTGGATGGAGTAGGCGTTTGCCAACAACTCAGCACGCATCAAATCTGTTTCGGTAATAACTTGATTTTTTAATCGAAGTTTATTGATTAATACAAGGCTATCGATATTCGACTTTGCTTCTTGAACAATCTTGCTCTGAGTACGAATTGACCAGATATCTAACCACTTATTCGCGACATCAAGGAATAAATTACGTTCGTATTCAACTAGATTTTTCTCGACGATATCTGTATTGCGCTTAGCTAAATCGATCTTATTCTCTCGCTGGCCAGCTACTTGAAATTGTTTGGTGAATTGCCACCAAACTTGTCGGTTGACATTTTGATACCAACCCGAATTGGCTAGCATGTGGGTGGAGCTCATCAACTGTAAGCTCTGATTGTTCAATACGGGATTAATTTTTAACTGAGCGGTGATGAGATCCGCTTGAGCCTGAGTGATATTTAAACGCTCTGATTTTAATAACAGATTATTTTCTTTGGCAGTAACAAGCGCACGCTTTAGCGATAAATCTTGTTGGCCAAAACACCAAGTCGTTAATAGACAAAGGTAGACAAGGCAATATTTCATGTGGTTAGTTTCGCGGTTAATCGAGTTCTAAATTAATTAAATATGGTTGCAAATCACAGCTAAAATAGACCAATCAGGCAAATTGGATGTTAAAGTCTCATCTTACATACGATAATCGGTGATTAATTCCACATTGGGATGTAACCATAAGAATGAGGCGGGACATTCGGTAGTAATTTTTCCAGTAAGAATCTGTTCCAATGCAGCTTCTTTACCTTTCCCCGTCACCAAGAAGATGATTTTTTTGCTTTGTAAAATCCCTTGCATGCCGACGCACAAACCGAATGCCGGTTCGGAACCTTGAGAAAGCGCGGGGTCATGTTGAATTGTGGACTCGGCCAAAATCGCCTTATGAAAGCCCGGCTGTAAAGAGTCGGCCGGCTCATTAAAAGCAATATGTCCATTCTTCCCCAAACCTAAAATACAAATATCCATGGGACTATTCTCCTGGATGTAGGATTCAACCCGTTGAATCTCTGCGTTCACATCCGCGACATTCGGGTCAAAGCTCACGTAACGATCCTTGGGAATCGCTAAGGGGCCTAATAAATGTTTTTCCAAATACGATTCGCAGGAATCGGGATGACTCAAGGGGATAATGCCCCATTCGTCCATTTTAATGACGCGCATCTGCGAAAAATATCCCTTATGCTTCGCCATTTCGGCATACATCCCGGTGGGAGAACCACCTGTGGCCGCACAGAATAATAAATCGGGCTTTTGCTTGAGCTCCTCGACAATGTGAGCACTCGCTAATTCGCTTAATTCTTGATAATTCGCAACGCGTGTAATATTCATTCTAAATTCATTTTTCTTAAAGTAACAAAATGCACCAACGCAAAGCAACAGATTATCAGTTTACTGTTATTTTAAACAAAATCATTTTACTACTTTGCATCATAATCTAGTTCTAATTAAACATGTACAATCACCTATTCGCTCCGGCGATTGGGAGGAAATTGGGTATTGTCCTAATCGTCCTTCTAATCGGGGTATCTCGTGGATATGCCCAAGAATGGACCTTTCAGGCCGGAATTAATGTCACCACTTTTTCCTTTCAAAATAGCAGCGGCCAGGCGCTGAAGGGTATTAAACCGGGATCAGGAAATTCCCTCGGGATTCAATACCAACGAAATTGGGTGGATACGTCGGCTTTATTACTGAAGTCAAATCCTGCGGCGATTTACATCAACCAACATCCGATAATAGCCAAGCTATTGAGTCGATTTCAATGGGGCGTGGGGATACATTTGAATCAATACAATGCGGTGGGCGATGCGGTCAATACCGCATACAGTTACCAAACAAATTACGTGGGGATCAGTCCATCGCTCGGATACAAACAAAAAGTTTACAAAGGATTAAGCTTCCAAGGTTCGGGAATCTTACAGGTAAACGGGCTGCTACAAGGAAACCAATGGGTCAACAATCAATTTGTCGAATTAAAAAATGACCCACAATTCAATGGAATTCAATCACTTACCGGGTTCCAAATAGGATTAAGTCAGAAAATCACGGAGAGTTTTCAGATCTCGTTGCAATATGGACAATTGCTTAACACCGCTCCCATTGCATCCCAAGGGACAACGTTGAGCATGCAACCCATGCATCTTTTATTTGGCATCATTATCCAACCCAAAAGCAAATAAGACCGATGAAACGATCTATTCTATTTCTATTCCTGGTTCAATGGGCTTTTGGAAGCTTGGCACAAACCAAGGGCATTCAATACCAAGCGGTCCTTCAGGACCCGAATCCTTACCAAATTCCCGGCACCTTCATTCAAGGTCAAGTCCTGCAAAATAGCAAGGTTAGTATTCGATTCACACTCAAATCAAACAATACGATTGATTTTGAGGAATTACACGAGACTCAGACAGATGAATTCGGCTTAATTAATTTGACCATCGGCAAAGGAAAAAAGGTGATTGGTAATTTCGACCAACTCATCTGGAGTGGCCAAAATAAAGTCTTAGTCGTAGCCGTCAAAATCGAAGGAAAGTCCAATTACTTGGAGGTAAGTAATCAAACGCTTTTGTACAGCCCCTATGCCTTGTATGCGGATGCGGTGGAATACAAAAATGTCTACAATGCCCCGAAGGATGTGTCTCATTTTACGAATGATGTGGGCTATTTAGTGACCAAGGATCTGAAACCTTTGGAAAAGAAAATCGAGGAGAATCAAACGGAAAATTTGAAGGTGTTGAGTTTAATTAAGGACCAACAAATCACGCTCGAAAATCAAATCACGGAGCAGGGTAAACGATTGAACCAACAGGTTGAAATCACCCAGAATTTAAATACGACGATTCAGCAACAAAGTGCTCAGATTAATCAGAATCAATACATTCTTCAAAATCAGATTAACCAAAGTCAAAATAATCTCCAAAATCAAATTAATAATTTGAGTGGTTCTTATGAATCATTAAGTAACAAATCGACGGCCGTTGATTTGGGGAATTCATCGCCAAGTAATCAATTGTACCCAAGCCAACAAGCCGTAAAGACTTATGTGGATCAAGTGATTTCCACCGTGGCCACTTCAGGAGTGCCCGATGCAACGACCTTGGCAGCAGGAAAAATAAGACTCTCTGGAGATTTAAGTGGAACGGCAAGTAGTCCAACGGTGCCGGGTTTGGCCCTAAAAGAAGATCTAGCGAATAAATCGACGAGCGTTCCCAGCGATGGCACATCGGATACCAAATATCCGAGTGTTCGGGCGGTTAAAACCTATGTGGATCAGGCGACACAGGGTATCGCGCTGTCGGCCGACCTAAACGCCAAGGCGGATAAAAATTCGCCGGTATTTACAGGAACTCCGAATCTACCGACGGGGACAATTGGGGTAAAACAGGCCACGGGGAATAATACGAATCAATTGGCGACGACTTCCTTTGTCCAACAGGAATTGAGTGGACTCAATATCGCTAATAAAGAGGATGCCGCGAATAAATCGACAGCTACAACTTTAGGGACGAGTAATACGCTCTTCCCAACACAGAATGCGGTGAAAACCTATGTCGACAATCAAATCAGTTCAGCCACCATTGCGGATGCAAGTTTGTCGGTGAAAGGGAAGATCCGTTTAGGTGGCGATTTAGCGGCGGGTAACAGTACCGCAGATGATCCGATCATTCGAGACAAGGCGATAAGCACAAGCAAACTCGCAGATTTGGCCGTGACGGATGC
>JBJTMZ010000101.1:0-3851 GCA_046073805.1 Aquirufa sp. | reverse complement strand
TTCGAAAACGCCATACAGGATACCGCGATCAGAACGTGCTTTGATTCGAATATATTTCCGACCTACGACACTCAGGCCTTCCACTTTTACCTGTACCTTTTTATCCACTTGAATCTCAAAGCCTTCCTCTGGGATAGTGGCATCCTTCAAAAATTGTATGCTTCCATTCGCAGCGATCGAGCGTGGTGATACGCCCGTCAAGCCTTTCAAACCCTGCGCTAATTCTTTTTTTGCTGTCTCTAGGATTGGCGTCGATGGAAACTCCGATGAAAGCGATTGTGCAAATGGCGCATAACGCGCAGCACTAGCCACCTTATCAAATTTCAACCACAAACGATAGCCATCATCCGCCTTCATGGCAAAACTACACACGACCAAAAACACAGCTAAAAACGAACGGATGGCCAATTCCAAACCGCGAATTTCCGCCAAGCCCCGCAAACGACCTATGGCTGAATAGCCAGGGTAGGTTTTTTTCTTCAGGTCGTCCAACATTTGATGGCCGTGATCCGGGCGCATCGGAATGCCTTCGCCTCCACGCCTCTTTTCTTCTTCGACGACCGCCTTGACCACTTCAAACATATCCACATCCCCCGTTAAATGCGGGGCCTCATGAAAAATCAAGGGCTCATTTTGCTCCCGGAAAGTTGCACGCAAATGCAAGAAATGAATCCGGTCGGCAAAGCGACGAAGCATTTTGGGTAAATCATTATCCGCCCGTACCCCCAAGGAACCCGTACAAAACGTAATTCCATTCGCACGCTCCGGCGAGGCATCCATCAAGTCGGCCAAATCTGCCTCGGTACTCACGACCCGAGGCAAACCCAATAATGGGAACGGAGGATCATCCGGATGGATGCAAAGATTTATCCCCAACTCCTGTGCCAAAGGTGCGATCGAACGGACAAAATAATGCAGATTCTCCCGCAATTGCTCCGCGGATATATCACGGTACTCGTCTAATAAACTTTGAAAATTCTCTAAATGAAAGGCCTCCTCGGAACCCGGAAGACCCAATAAAGCTGTGTTTTTTAATTCCTCTTTTTCTTCCACGATCATGCGCGCGAACCGTTCCGCCGCAGCTGCCTGAACGGCAGGCGTGTAATCCGCTTCAGCACCTGGGCGTTGTAAGATATGTAAATCAAAGACCGCGAAATCTGTCCAAACGAATCGCAAAGCTTTTGCGCCGTCGGGCATTTCGAAGTTTAATTTGGTGCGTGACCAGTCGAGCACCGGCATGAAATTATAGCAAACGGTCTTGATGCCACAAGCCGCTAAATTCCGCAGAGATGTTTGATAATTTTCAATCAATCCCGCACGGGAAGGCAAGGCTTTTTTGATGCCCTCGTGCACGGGGAGGGATTCCACGACCGACCAATGTAAAGGCGACCATTGTTGATTACCTGCTTCGATGATGGCAATGCGCTCTTGGATGGCTTCGATCGGCCAGATTTCCCCAACGGGGATTTGGTGCAAGGCGGTGACCACGCCGGTACAACCCGCTTGACGAATATCCATTAGTGAAACCGGGTCGTTTGGCCCGAACCAACGCATCGTATGTATCATGTAAAATTGTTTAGAGGCTTACGCTTGTAAAGGCGAAAATGCACAAATTTTACTGAAATACCTGCAGGTTTATACCGCTTGACTGAAAGTCTTTTTCTGAATTTCCGAGGCCAGCAATTTGAGATCAAAGGCCTTGCAAATATTGCGAATGAAATGCTTGCCTAATTCAGTGACCAACAAACCATGTTCGCCCCAGGTAACCAAATCGTCCAAGGCTAACTCATCCAATTCATGAAAGGTGTATTCACGCAATAATTCGAGGTCGGCTTTGTCGAAATGGGCTTTTCCCCGACAAGCTACATCGAGAATGTATTGGCGCATTTTTTGATCGATTTCATCGAGGAAATACCCGCGGAAAACGGCCAGTTCGCCCCGATTGATCTGTTCGTAATATTCCTGAATGGTCTTTTTATTTTGGGCAAAACCATAATAAATATCGCTGATGCTCGAAACGCCCAAGCCCAAAAGCATGCCCGTTTGCTGCACCGTGTAGCCCATAAAATTTCGATGCAAATTGTCCGCCTCATGCGCCTGAACCATCAAATCACCCGGCAAAGCAAAATGATCCATGCCGATATCCGTATACCCGGCATCCGTAAATCGCTTCTTGCCCAGCTGATAGAGCTGGATTTTTTCGTCGGCACTAGGTAAATCGTTTTCGTCGAAAAGCCGCTGGGCTTTACTTGTCCAGGGCACATGCGCATAGGAATAAAACGCAATCCGGTCGGGCTTAATTTCCAAGGCATCTTGTATCGTCTTCTCCAAACGCGGCAATGTCTGCAGCGGCAAACCATAAACCAAATCCAGATTCACGGATTCATAGCCAATTTCCCTGGCCCAATCCACCACCTGAACAACATGGGCATGCGGCTGAATTCGATTGATGACTTTTTGAACCTCTGGATTACTATCCTGCATCCCGAAACTCACCCGATTAAAGCCTAAATCAAAAAGCGTTTTCAGGTGTTCGAACGTGGTATTGTTGGGGTGACCTTCAAATCCAAACTCATGTTCCTCCGGCACGATGGCATCGGCAAGAATGGTCTCAATCAAATGTTTCAGATTGGCCGGAGAGAAAAACGTGGGGGTTCCTCCACCGATGTGTAATTCCCGGATAATGGGGGTATGCGACATCATCCCTCGATAGATTTCCCATTCTTTCAGCAAGGCAAGCATGTAGGTCTCCTCTACCGAATGATTGGTCGTGATGCGTTTATTGCACCCACAAAACGTGCATAAATTTTCACAGAAGGGAAGATGCAAATACAGGCTGATCTCATGGCTTTCCTCGAATCGCTGGGCGAAAAAGGACTTCCAGGTGGGAACATCTATCGTCTCGTCCCAATACGGCACCGTCGGGTAAGACGTGTACCGCGGAATGGGAACATTGTATTTTTGAAGTAATTCGAGCGATACCTGTTGCATAGGCTGCAAAGGTAAAAGGGGATGGGAAGGGGAAAAATGACAATAGTCAGGGAAGTGGAGAAATAAGAACTAAGAGTTAAGAACTAAGAGTTAAAAAAAGTATAATCTAATACCTCAATTCTTAGTTCTTAACTCTTAACTCACAATTCTTACCTCCCCCCAGCTATTTTCACTACCCACGCATACTGACATGGATTTGTTCCCGGCGTAATCGCAGGTGGAGCGATGGTTAGCACACCTCCTTTGTAAGTCGATTTAATGGCTACATTCGAACCCAAAAGACTCACGGATGTCGGCTTTTTGATTCCACTAACCTGCAAAGGAGCCGTAGGGAATTCGGTCGTGATCAAGTACAAATCATTGCCTTTTTGGGTGAAATATTGCTTGGTGCTCGGCGAGATTTTAGGTGCGTTCGCCCATTTGCGCGTCCCGTAAATGCCTTCGCCATTAACTTTTAACCAAGAACCGATATCCGTCAAGCGTTGTTGCATGATCACCGGAATCCGTCCGTCAGCCGTGGGTCCAATATTTAACAATAAGTTTCCACCACGGGCTACCTTATTGATCAACATATGTACCAATTGTTCAGATGTCGAATAGTCCTCCAGGTTCTCATTACGGTTGTAGCCAAAAGATCCCGCGATACCCCGACACTCTTCCCAAGGTCGTGCAAAATCCAACCCATTGGCGTCGCCATTATGCACTAAATCATATTCTGTGGTGTAAAAACCACCATGTTTTGAACGTGTTTCCTTTCCCCAGCGGTCATTCACAACCACCGAGTTCTTCACCGGTGAATCGTTGTACAACCACGATAAAAATTCGGTACTGCGTAATTTATCCGAGGTATAATCCCACTC
>JBJTMZ010000100.1:0-7783 GCA_046073805.1 Aquirufa sp. | reverse complement strand
TTGCGCGGATTCGACATGTAGAAACCATTGTAATACAATGATGTCCGCTTAAATAATTGCTGGTATCCTTGTAACTCAAAATTAATCCCAACTCCACCGTCTCCTAATTGAATAGATTGGTCAACCGCCTTTGTGATCGTGTAGTCTGTTCCATCGCTTTTCCGACGATGAAATTCATCTTGAACATCCCATTTACCCGTTGGCAATTTCAACCCAAGACCCAACGAGAAATTCCCTTTCATGTGCTTAATGGGGTCCAACATCCAGTAAGATGCTGTGATTCGAGCATCCCCGATTCCATTCGCCTGCGTATCAAAACGCTTTTGTTGGGGATTCCCAGCAACCGCATTCCCATAATGCTCATACATCGAAGAACGATTATTGAATGTTAATGGCAAATTAACCGCAACCGACATACGATCTGTCACCGAATAGGTCACTCCGAAATCAAAGGCCTGTTGGTCATTAATCACATTCGTCCCCGCCGCCTCACGCTGCGGCTGGTAATCTGCTCCAATAAAATGTTTGAAAGAATGTAAACTACGAAAACCCATCGATACTTGCCATTGACCCGGATGCATCATTGAATTTGAATTGGCACCCGTTCCTACGGAACAACTCATGTGACGAACTGCCACACAACCTTGGCCGAAAACAACAGACGTAACTACTCCTACCAAAAGGAGTGATAATAAATATTTTTTCACTTTGCTTAAATTTAAAATACGTGTAAAATTTCCTTTGATCAATAATCAAGGGTTAATTAAATAGCGTGTATTGAGAAATTTAAGCTTGCCGGGGCGGCGAGAAAAAATCAGCAGATATGGCTGTAGTTGATAAAACAGGATGAGATGGCGCTAAAGAACTAGTCGGCCATTCCATAATATAAAGAACCCATGCAGACGCATGCGCACAATATTCTTTAACGAGGGTATTGATTAATTTCGATTTAGCAGGAGCCTTCTCCGGTTGGTCCGACATGTGCTCATTCACCTGAGCAGCCAAATCAAAAAAGCGATCACGGGCATTTTGGTCGGCCACCAAAGTTGTCACCAATTTACCATCAATGACCTGTTGGTCCTTCATTTGGTAGAAATTATCTCCCTGACGAATCTCCCCCGAAACTTCTTGAGGGGCCTGCCAATCGGTTGAATAAGGCAAAGATATCGGCATCTCAACAATCACCGTCTCCCCAGCCACAAATGAATCCGAATCCTGCGCAATAAAACGCAATGCAAAGCCGCCCGCCTGATACAGGAGCACGAATAATAGCATGATGGATAGAATTCTTTTCATAATTTCAAGGCGAAAATAGCTATTTTTCAATAACCGTGCCTAATTCTTGGGAGATATTTTTCTGTATTTCCTTCAATTGGATGAATTCAACCAATAGATCGTTCATTTCATTCGGATCTCCCTCGTATTTCTCCATACGCTCCATCACATCCTGAATGTGTTGATCATTGTAGACTTTACGCAAACGTAAGATGTTCTTATAAGCAAAATCCTCCAACAATTCCTCATCCTTTTTGACACGAATCTCATGACGATCCCGCCAAACCGTCGACAAAGTATGCTTATCCGACGAGGCATCAATCGCAAAACGCTGTACCTCCTCCTCCGGATGATGCAAATAATAGGACGGCTCCGGAATCACGCCGCGCGCGAATTCAGTTCGACAGGTATCCATAATACCTTGAAACAAAGGAGTCTGAAATTTCACCTCCTCTAACTCGTGTAATATGTATTGCAGCAAACTCACACCAGGCGCCTTCTCCGGACTAATCTCCAAATGCCCGTAATTCACCAATAAACGCATGCATTCCAATTCCTGGTAATAGGCCAAATTTTGAACCTCCAAGGGAGCATCTACCTCAGGACCTGGCTCAAACAAAGCCTGTATTTCCGCTTCATTTTGAGGTGAGATGGTCGGCATGGATTTTTGCTGGGCCTTCTTGAAATGAAGTTTATTCATTTCGGCCAACAATACATCTTCCTCCAAACGCATCAATTGAGACGTTTTTTGGATGAATAAACTCCGTTGAATGGCATCCGGAATCTTGGAAATACTCTGAACCATTTCCTTTATTAATTCCGATTTCTTGAAGGGATCATCCCCTGCTTCCTTCATGAAAAGATTTGCCTGAAAGGAAATCACATCCCGCGCCTCTTTCTGAATGTATTCGATAAATGCCTCAGAACCGATAGAGCGAACAAAGGAATCAGGATCCTGTCCTTCGGGGAAAACCACCAAATTCACCTGCAAGCCTTCTTCTAATATCAAGTCCATTCCTCGCAATGCCGCCTTGATTCCGGCAGAATCCCCATCATAAAGCACGGTGACGTGATTCGTAAAACGACCAATTAATTTAATCTGCTCAATCGTCAAAGACGTACCCGACGAGGCCACCACATTTTTAATGCCGGCCTGATGCAAAGAAATTACATCGGTATAACCTTCTACCAAATAACAAACATCTTTTTGGCGGATTTCATTTTTCGCTTGGGCGATGCCGTAGAGGGTTGCCGACTTGTGATAAACGACCGTCTCGGGTGAATTCAGGTATTTGGCCTGGTTCTTTGCATCCGATTTTAAAATCCGTGCCCCAAAAGCGATGACCTTTCCTGCAACACTATGAATGGGGAAAATAACCCGATTTCGGAAACGATCATAGACCTTACCCTCATCGTTTTTATTGGTCACCAAACCCGCCTTCTCAATAATCTCTTGGCTAAATCCATGCTTCAGCGCTGTCTTCAAAAAGATATCCCAGCCTTCGGGACTGTATCCCAAATCAAAAGCTTGAATCGTCGCATCCGAAAAACCCCTTTCCTTGAAATAAGGTAAAGCAATCGATTTGCCCTCATCGGATTCCGTTAACTGTTTCTTGAAAAACTCTTTGGCATATTCGAGGATGATCAACAAACTCTCTCGCTCATTCTGACGAAGAAGTTGGTCGTCCGTCATTTCCTCCTCCTGAATATCAATCCCGTATTTCTTGGCTAAATGACGCAAGGCTTCGCCATATCCAAGCCCCTCAATATCCATGATAAAGCGCACCGAATCACCGGCCTTTCCACAACCAAAACACTTGTAAATTCCTTTGCTGGGAGAAATAGAAAATGAAGGGGTCTTCTCCCCATGAAAGGGACAACAAGCCCAATAGTTTGCTCCTTTTTTCTTGATGGTCACATAATCCCCAATAACGTCTGCTACGGCAGCCGTTTGCTTTATTCGCTCGACGGTTTCGGGATCAATACGCATATTACAATAATAAACCGGCTAAAGTTGCTGATAAGTACGACGCTAAAGTACCTGCGATTAAGGCCTTAAAGCCCAATTTTGCTAAATCTGAACGACGTGATGGCGCCAATTCACCGATACCCCCAATTTGAATGGCGACCGATGAAAAATTCGCAAATCCGCACAAGGCAAAACTCGTGATGGCAATCGTTTTAGGATCCAACGTCGCCTTTAATTTCACCATATCCAAATAAGCCACAAATTCATTCACCACCATCTTCTTACCCATCAAAGCCCCTGCCACTTCCACATCTTGCGCCGGAACACCCATGGCAAAAGCAAATACAGAAAACACCTTGCCTAAAATCAAGTTCATGGACAATTCGGGCACGTTAATCCAATTCCCAATGTGGCCCAAACCCAAATCAACTAAAGCGATTAAGGCAATAAATCCGATCAACATGGCAATCACATTCAAGCCAACTTTCAATCCCTCACTCGCTCCTGCCGCAATCGCATCCACTAAGTTCGCATGCGTCTTCGTGATCTCCATTTTGACCATTCCTTCAGTCTCAGACTTCTCCGTTTCCGGGAACATAATCTTCGAAATGACCAAAGCACCCGGTGCCGCCATTAAACTCGCCGCCAACAAATATGCCGCAGGAACTCCCAAGGAAATATAGACCGCCATCACACCTCCAGCGATACAAGCAAATGAACCGGTCATCGAGGCCATCAGCTCCGAATTCGTCATATTTTTCAAGTAGGGCTTGATCATGATTTGAGCCTCTACCTGGCCCACGAAAGTAGACGCCACGTTCGACAAAGCCTCCGCTCCACTCACACCCATCAACCAGTGCACACCCTTACCCATTGTCGAAACAACACGCTGCAAGACACCCAAATGGTAAAACATGTTCACCAAAACCGCCACAAATATGATCGTAGGAACTACTTTAAAGAAGAAAATATAATCATTTCCCGCACCGAATGCTTGAGACATCAACTTACGATCAACCAAAGAACCAAACACAAATTGAGCACCTTTGTCGGCTTGACCTAACAAGGTATTAATCGAATCGCCCAACCATTGGAAAGTAGCCTGACCCGTTTCCGTTTTTAAGATAAATACCGCCAAACCAATCTGCAGTAACAGGCCAACGCCCACGGTACGGTAATTAATCGCCTTTCGGTTATTGGACATTAAATAGGATACCCCTAAAATCAAGATAATCCCCAATAAGCCTGTAAATCTTTCCATTTGTATGTTTGTTGGTGTAAATTAATTTTCTGTCTGCGTCAAATTGACAGTATAGTTATCAAAAGTAAGTTGTTCAATCAAATCCTCCTCCGAAATTTTATAAAAAGCTTCGTGAATATTGAAAGGCTCGCTACTTTCTACCTTCCAATAATTGCCATCCTCTTGCATCTCATACGAATTCACCGTATCGCGAAGATTCCAATCCAAGATCGTAATGGCCATGTGCTTCGCACGCGGGTTAACCATTTCAAATAGGGATTCAATCCGACGATCAAAACTGCGCACCATGACGTCCGCCGAACCTCCATATACTTTTGCCTCGCCTCCGCGGTGGAAATAATACAAGCGCGTATGCTCAAGGTAATTCCCGACGATGGATTTGATGAATATGTTCTCCGACAAACCTTTACGCTGCGGACGAATGCAACAAATTCCACGTATGATTAACAAGACTGGGACCCCTGCGTTGGAAGCGCGGTATAAGGCCTCCATGGTTTCCAAATCTTGCAAGGAATTAATCTTCCAACAAATTCCAGCCGGAATTCCTTGTTTGTGGTTTTCAATCTCCTCATCAATCATCTCGATGAGTCGATTCCGCATATCCCGGGGTGCCGTAATCAAGTGTTCATAATGCGTCGGCATCGAATGACCCGTAATTACATTAAAGAACTCCGAAATATCTTGCGTAATCCGCGAATCAGTCGTCAAAAGACCTAAATCCGTGTAAAGCTTCGCCGTATCCTCGTTGTAATTTCCCGAAGATAAGTGCGCATAACTCATCACATGCGTACCCTCATTCCGAATAACTTGCAATAGTTTAGTATGCGTTTTCAAACCCGGAATTCCATAAATCACAAAGCAACCCGCCTTTTGCAAACGCGTCGCCTCCCGAATGTTATTCTCCTCGTCGAAACGTGCTTTTACTTCAAACAATACCGAGACGTGTTTTCCATTCTCCGCCGCGCGTAATAAGGCACTCGCGATACGTGAATTTTTGGATATCCGATAAAGGGTAATTTTAATCGCCAATACCTGTGAGTCCTCGGCCGCTTGTTCCAGCAATTGAATGACTGGCTCAAAGTTGTTGTAGGGATGATGCAATAAAATATCCCCGCGCTTCATCGTTTCGAAGATGTCGCTGATCTTCACCGACTTCAATCCAAGCGGTGCAACCACCGATGGATTGGGTGCTAATTTTGCCTTGAATTCAGGATGCTTTAAGATTTGCCAAAATGCGGTGAAATCAAGCATCGCCTTTTTAACAAAAATGTCCGACTTCTCTAAATTCCAGCGCTTCAACATCTCCCCTAATAAGAAATCGGAATGATGTTGCTCCACCTCCACACGGGTCACACGACCCAGTCGGCGATCCTTAATTTTCTTCTTCACCTCATCCACAAAGTCGGTCTCCGTATCCTCGTGTTCCACCACATCAAAATCCCCATTCCGAGTAATTCGGAACAAAGTAGTGGATTCAATCTCCACATTCCGGTACAAAACCTGTAGATAATGCTGAATAATCTGCTCAATCGGCAAGAACAAAATCTTATCATCCCGCTCAATCACATACAGACGTGTCAAGTTCAACGGAATTTGCACGAATGAAATCTTGCGATCCTTTTCGTACTTTCCTTTCGAATTTTTCTTGTCGGCAATTCCCACCGTCACCACCCCAAAAATCAAGGTTTTGGCCAATAAACTAGGGAAGGTATGCGTATGGTCAAAAACCATCGGTGTCAACATCGGGTAGATCGTGCGATGGAAGTAAGCCTCCGCATCTGCTAATTCATCCGGCGTCAAATCATCCAATGAAGCCAAAATAAGGCCATTTTCAGGAAACAAAGGAAGGATTTCTTCGATAAAAAGACGGTGCTTTTCTTGACTAAATTCCTGCGCTGCCGCAATCAGTGTTTGCTTAAAAGGTACTTCACGCAAACCGGAATAATCCGTCCGCTCTTTTCCGAAATCGATGTAATTGTACAAAGAGCCCATCCGGATGGTGAAAAATTCATCCAGATTAGAAGCCGTAATCGCTAAAAATTTTAAGCGATCAAATAAACTCTTTTCTTGATCACGTGCTTGATCCAAAACCCGCTCGTCGAACTTCAACCAGGACAAATCCCGCGAGATATACCGTGCCTTGGCGATCGTATCTTGCGCCTTTTGCATAGACTTCTCCACCTTGCGATTTGCTTCACGAGGGGCCATTAAATTGATCTTCCAGTTTTTGGGCTGTAGGAACGACAAAAGATTCCCCTGTGAGGAATCTTCTGTTTCTTTGATGATCTTATCTAATTTCGAGTCACTCATATTAGGCTTGTGGAATTTGGTTTTTAATCGCTTCGTAATCCGAACCCAGTCGGCCCATCTCGGTCGCCAGGAACTTCTGAAGCTCCAAATTAAATATTCGTTTATCCTCGTCCGTTAAGGAATCATAAAGATCTTTCAATTCCTGATTGATCTGTTGTTTTTCCTCCACGGTCGTCGCGTGAATGCCACGCAAATGATAGGATTTAAAATCGAATTCCATGAAACTAGACGTCTACTTTCGCGTATTTCGCATTCTTCTCAATGAAATCACGACGTGGTGCTACCTCGTCGCCCATCAACATCGAGAACAAGACATCCGCTTCAATCGCCGATTCCACCGTTACCTGCTTCAAGGTACGAGATTCCGGATTCATCGTCGTTTCCCACAATTGCTCCGCGTTCATCTCTCCAAGACCCTTATAACGTTGAACACCTACACTGTCTTCTTTTCCTGCACCTGCCAATTCTTGAATCGCTTGATTCCGTTGGTCTTCCGTCCAAACGTAACGAACTTGTTGGCCTTTCTTCACTTGGTATAACGGCGGTTGTGCGATGTAAATACATCCACGATCCACCAACTCCCGCATGTATCGGAAGAAGAATGTCAAAATAAGCGTACGAATGTGACTACCGTCAACGTCCGCATCGGTCATGATGATCACCTTGTGATAACGCAATTTATCCATGTTTAACGCACGCTCATCGCCATCCTTACCAAAGGACACGCCCAGCGCTGTAATCATGTTCTTAATCTCTTCGTTTTCGTAAATTTTATATTCCTGCGCCTTCTCCACGTTCAAAATCTTACCACGTAATGGTAAAATCGCTTGGAATGCACGGTTACGACCTTGCTTGGCAGTTCCACCCGCCGAGTCTCCCTCGACTAAGTAAATCTCACAAGTCTCTGGATCCGAATCCGAGCAATCTGCCAATTTACCTGGCAAAGAATTCGAGCCCAAAAACTGGAA
>JBJTMZ010000099.1:0-8002 GCA_046073805.1 Aquirufa sp. | reverse complement strand
ACAAGTCAGTTGCTCTACCAGCTGAGCTAAGGAGGCTTGAATTGGGTATGCAAAAGTAAGCATCTAGGCTTAAATTGGCAAGTGTTGCCCCAAAAAAACTTAATATTTTTTAATCTTTTTTCAGTTTATCCAATTCCTTTTGTGCCTGCGCAATCTTCTTTTCTACTTCCGCACGCAATTTATCTGCCCCTTTCGATTTGGCGAAAAACTCTAAGTTATTGGTTAACACCGCAATATCATTTTCCAAGGCTTGGATTTTTTTGCGGGTGTCTGCGGAAGGGGCTGCCGACTCGCTTTGATCCGATTCCGTCTTCAAAGACTTCAATTCAAATCCCCATGCCGCTAATTGCTCCTTCGGTTGGGTACGTGCCAAATCAATCAAGGCATTCCAGGTTTTACGGAATACATCCTGCAATTCCTTTACGTTCTTCTTGGGTACAAATCCAATCGCATCCCAAGATGCCTTCACCTCACCCAAACGCGCCAATAAACTAGCATCCTTCAACATCGCTTCCATCTCCACCAAAATCGACTGCTTCGCGGCTAAATTGGCCTCCATTTCAGCATCTTTCGCACCCTTCGATGCTGAACGCTTCAAATTAAAGTATGCATCACAGGCCGCTTTGAACTTAGCATATATGCTATCCTTTTGTTTTTCTGGTACATGGCCGATTTCCTTCCACTTCCTCTGCAAGTCGATCACCGTCTGTGTAATCTCCGGAGTTTCTGTGCCTACGGCTACAATTCCCTCTACTTGCTCAATTAATGCTTGTTTCGCCGCTAAATTCGCCTTGCGCTCTGCATCAATCTTTCCAAAGAAATCACTCTTGTGCTTAAAGAATGTCTTTAAATCCGCCCAAAATTGATGACTAACTTCTTTTCCTCCTTCTCTCGGCAATCCACCCTTCAACTTACCCCATTGCTCCTGCAAGGCCAATACCGCCTTCGATGCCTGGTTCCATTCCGAAATGGAGGTCGATTGAAAGCTTGAATAGCCATTCATCAATCCCGCCAATTCCTTTTTAATCTTTAAATTCTCCTCAAAAACGGCTTTATTGGCATCCGCAATCTGACGCTTCTGCTCAAACAATACATCCAAAGACTTCTTAACCCGCTGCCACATCGCCTCATTCTCCTCCCGTTGCGCTGGTCCAATATGCTTATATTCGTTGAACAATTCTTCCGCTTCCTTCAATAGGGCCGGAAGATTCGTTGCATGACTGACCGCCGCTGCTAGTTTTTCAAGTTTAGCTGCGATAACTTCTTTGGCCTGTAAATTCTTCTTCCGATCTAATTCCAATAATTCATAAAAGATCGAACGATTCGAATAAAAACGATCCACCAAGGCATGGTAGGTTTGCCACAGAGTTTGGTTCATCGGTCCTTGCACAGAACCTAAGCTCTTCCATTCCTCCTGAATCTTTTTAAATGCCTTAAAGCTTGCATTCACATGAGCCGGATCACTGTTATCGTCTTTATCAACTAAATCACGTAATTCATTGATTAAACGCGTTTTTCCTTCCAAAGCCTTCTCACGAGCCTTCTCCAATCCTTGGAAAAAGGCTTGTTTCTCCGTACGAATGTGATTAATTAATTGATCAACGGCATGGATTGCCTCATCCTTAAAATCGAATCCTTCTTCGGAGTCCTCATTTGAAGATTTAAATGCTTCCAACGCTGCTTGCTTTTCAGCTTGCTTTAATTGACTCCATGCTTCCTTTACCTCCTTCGTGATTTCATCAACCTTCTTGTAGGTTCCGGGATGCGCATGCTCCGACACGATGTCCTTGATTTTCCCAAAATACGTTTGGAAATTTTCCTTCGTCGCAACCGCAAAGTCGAATAGGGGATAACTCACCTCCTTTTCAGGAGTGGGCGCCTCTACCTCTTTCGCAAGCATCTCACTTGTCTCGGTAGCTACAGGAGCTGTTTCCTCGACCTTGATGGGCTCGATGGCTTCGTTTTCTGCTGGATTCTGATCAGTTGTCATGTCGTCGTTGTTTGCGTTTTTAAACTAATTTTTCAAAAATACGCTCCATCGATACCGCATAGCCGATTTTCTCTTTCAGGTCTGCGATAGAAATGCGCTCTTGGGTCATGGTGTTACGATCGCGCACGGTAACCGTTTGGTCTTCCATGGTTTGATAGTCCACCACCACACAATAAGGTGTCCCAATTAAATCTTGACGAGTATAGCGCTTGCCAATCGCTCCCCCCTCATCATAGGTTGTGTTAAAGGCAAATTTAATTTGATTCACGATTTCTTGTGCCTTTTCAGCCAAGCCATCCTTCTTAACCAAAGGCAATACCGCTACTTTCGTAGGCGCTAATGCCGGATGTATATTCAAATAAACGCGTTGCTTCAAGCTCTCGCCCTCACCCGTCGTCTCCTCCGTGTAGGCATTACACAAAATCGCTAAAAATAAACGATCTGCCCCCACCGACGTTTCCACGACGTAAGGTATGTAGTTTTCATTGATCTCCGGATCAAAATATTGTTGTTTCTTCTTTGATAAATCTTGGTGTGCCTTCAAATCGAAATCGGTCCGCGAGTGAATTCCCTCCATCTCCTTGAAGCCAAATGGAAACTTATATTCAATATCAACCGCTGCATTTGCATAATGGGCTAGCTTATCATGGTCATGAAACTTGAGGGAATCAGCTGGCAAACCAATCGCCTGATGGAACTTCATCCGTGTTTCCTTCCACTTATTATACCACTCCATCTCCGTGCCAGGACGTACAAAGAATTGCATCTCCATTTGTTCAAATTCCCGCATGCGGAAAATGAAATTACGCGCTACAATCTCATTACGGAAAGCTTTTCCGATTTGTGCAATACCAAATGGCACCTTCATGCGGCCCGTTTTTTGCACATTGAGGAAATTAACAAAAATTCCCTGTGCTGTTTCCGGACGTAAATAAATCAAGGAAGCATCCTCTGAAACCGCACCTACTTGGGTGGAGAACATCAAATTGAATTGACGAACCTCCGTCCAATTTGCTGTACCCGAAACCGGACACTTAATGTTTTGATCGATGATCAACTGACGTACAGACTCCAAATCTCCCGCATCTAATCCCTTCGCCATCGCCTGCATCAAGGCCTTTGCTTCATCTGCTTTACCCTCATCTTCCAAAGCCGCTGCGCGTTCCTCCAATAAGGTGTCCGCACGGTAACGCTTCTTCGAATCTTTGTTGTCGATCATCGGATCATTAAACGAGTCTACGTGACCTGAGGCCTTCCAAGTTAAAGGATGCATAAAAATGGCAGCATCTAAACCGACCACGTTGTCGTTCAACATGGTCATGGCCTTATACCAAACGGTCTTTAAATTATTCTTTAATTCAACCCCATTTTGGCCATAATCATAGACTGCTTGTAAACCATCATAAATTTCAGATGATGGAAATACGAAGCCGTATTCTTTGGCATGGGAAATAATATCTTTCAATGCTGAGGCGGTATCTTGTTTTTTCTGCTCCATGTAATTGTAATCAGTCAATTAAGCATGCAATTTACCGAAAAGAATGAAAGAGAATAGATTTTTCTTAATTTTACCAGGTATTTTTTTTCCATGCAGAAAATCCTTTGTATTCGTTTTTCGTCCATTGGGGACATCCTTTTGACAACACCCATTGTGCGTGTTCTCAAAGCGCAATTTCCCAATGCCGAAATTCATGTCGCCACAAAGGCAAATTTTGCTCATTTGTGGGATGGAAATCCTTATGTCTCTCAAGTGCATGGATTCGATGGAAATCTATGGAAATTGGCCAAAGAGTTGCGAAATGAGGGATTTGATCAAGTTTACGACCTGCATAAAAACCTTCGTTCTCATGCTTTATGTCTACTGTTAGGTAAAATTCCCAAGCAAATCAATAAGTACACAGCGGAGCGGAGAGCATTTGTCAAAACGAAAGTAAATAATTTGCCGGGGCATTTGGTCGACCGGAATTTAAGCTCCCTTGGCTTAAAACCCGATGGAAAAGGTTTAGACTATTTCATCCCCCAAAACGCACAGGTTTACCCAGCTGATTTTGGAATTAAATCGCCTTATGTACTTTTTGCCATCGGTGCGGCGCATCAAACTAAGGTCTTATCTTATCCCAAAATGATTGAATTAATCGATGGGATTAGTCATCAAGTCGTTTTGGTGGGGGATGAATGGGACGATAAAGTGGGTTATCGTTTAGCCACCCTTTTTCCTGAAAAGGTGATTAATCTTTGTGGAAAAACGAATATCCCAGCAAGTGCATCTTTGATCCAGCAAGCCGCTATGGTTATTACGCATGACTCATCCATGATGCATATCGCTGCGGCCTTGAAACACCCAAATTTGTTTACGATTTGGGGTAGCACGCATCCTGGATTAGGTTTTACGCCCTATCAAACGCCCTTTGTCGCCATTGAAAATGCAAATCTGACTTGTCGGCCTTGCTCAACACAAGGTTCCAATATTTGTCCATTGGGACATTTTTCTTGTATGAATTCATTAGATCTTTCGGCCATAAAATCCGCCGCTCAAGCATTATGAAAAATATCAAATTCGCCTTATTGCAATTAACTTGTTCAGAAGATGTGCAAGCAAATCAAGCAAAAACCCTCACTAAAATTCGCGAGGCAGCTGCTCAGGGTGCTCAGGTGATCTGTTTGCAGGAATTATACCGTTCGGTTTATTTCTGCCACAAACAAGATGCGGCCTATTTTGACCTAGCGGAAGTCATTCCCGGACCTGGAACGGATTCGCTGTTGGCATTGGCTGAAGAATTGAAAATTGTCATCGTCGCCTCTTTATTTGAAAAAAGAAGTAAAGGCGTTTATCATAACACCTGTGCTGTGCTGGATTATGCCAAAGGCTATTTGGGGAAATACCGCAAGATGCATATTCCCCAAGATGCGGGTTATGAGGAGAAATACTATTTTACCCCGGGTGATTTGGGATATCAAGTGTTTGATTCCAGCTACGGGAAATTAGGGATATTGATTTGCTGGGACCAATGGTACCCCGAAGCTGCTCGTTTAACGGCATTGAAAGGCGCAGAAGTTTTAATCTATCCCACAGCGATCGGTTGGGATAATCAAGAGCCGAGCAGTGAAATTAACCGCGAGCAATACCAAGCTTGGCAAACCGTTCAACGAGGTCATGCGGTGGCCAACGAGGTTCCGGTCATTGCCGTGAATCGGGTAGGTGAGGAGCATGGCCAGACTTTTTGGGGTGGTTCCTTTGTGAGTAATGCATTCGGTCGGGTGATTTATCAAGCCCCACATAACACTGAGGAAGTAGCTGTGGTCGAAATCGATTTAGACGCACAGGAGCAATACCGTCGTATTTGGCCGTTTATGCGGGATCGTCGGATTGATTCGTTTGGGGATATTACGAAGAGGGTGATTGATTGAGAACTAAGAGTTAAAAGTCAGTGGGCAGTAATCAGTAGTCAGGGAAGTCCGTAGTCCGAAGTCCGTAGGTAAAGGTGCTCAGAAGATACTAGTCGCTAGTCTATTTTAGTTCTTAATTCTTAGTTCTTAACTCTTAGTTCCTAGTTCTTACCTCTTACCTCTAACCTCTTACCTATAGTTTCAATTGTATAGTCGATTGGCTCTGAAACCCTTCCCCATATTTTACCCCAATTTTATGCCCCATTTCTTGCGCACGCGCCTGGATGAAATGTAGGAATTCGGGGCTTGAAATGTAAGAAGCCGGTTCGGTGGAGTTGGGGTCAAAGAATTGACTCTTGAAGGCGCGGATAGCTGCTTCTTTTTTCTCCCAATGTGCTGAGATATCAATCACAAAATCAGGCTCTAAATATCGATCTTGGATGTAATGGTAGACATGTTTGGGACGCCAAGCGGGTAATCCCGTTTCAATTTTGCGTAAACCGCTTAGGAAACAAGCATCTATGGCCAATGCTGCCCCTTTTCCATGATCTGGATGACGATCTTCCAAGGCATTCGCAAGAACAATATCCGGTTGGTATTTACGGATTACCTCGATCAATTTCATTTGGCTTTCCCGATCATTCTGAAAGAATCCGTCGGATAATTCCAAATTTTCACGGGCATGAATCCCGAGCACCTGGCTCGCTGCGGCCGATTCGGCTAAACGAATTTCCGGTGTTCCTCGAGTTCCTAATTCGCCACGGGTGAAGTCGACGATACCAACCTTCTTTCCGTTGGCAATAGCATCCACAATCGTTCCTGCCACTGCAAGTTCGGCGTCGTCGGGATGTGCGGCCATGACTAGTATATCAAGTTTCATAGGCTTAATGGATACGTAAGCGCCTTCCCGCCCGTATGGTGGATGTCATTTTTAGGCCATTCAATTTGGCCAACTTACTCGCTGATACACCGGCACGTTGTGCGATGACATACAAGGAATCGCCCGGTCGAACCTTCGTCCAGACCTTTTTCCGACTCCGTACTTTCTCGCCGACAGAACCAAATTCGTTCCTTAATGCAAGTGCGCGCATGTTAAAGGTTTGCGCAGTTATCAACAAATGATCTGAAATTGGTTCGAATGAACCGAAATTATATACCTGATTCGGGTTAAATGGATTCCCCTCATATCTTGTTTCAAAATGAAGGTGCGATCCGGTGCTCCGACCCGTATTTCCGCCCAAACCAATCTCATCTCCCGCTTTTACGAGTGTACCCGGTTCTAATCCCTGTTTGGATAAATGTCCAAAAAGAGTCTCCAATCCATTATAGTGACGCAAAACCATGAATTTACCATAGCCTCGTGAATCGTAATTTACCACCCGAACGATACCATCAAATGGGGCGAAAACCGGATATCCTGTCTCCAAATCTAAATCAACCCCGGCATGCAATCTTCCCCAACGTGGGCCAAAAGGACTTGTTTGCTTAACCGTTGATAAAGGGGGCGACCAATTGCGTCCCGCCGGTAAATTGTACAACTCCAAATCCACAGGTTCATCGAACTCTTTGGCATTAATGTCGTAAGGATCAATTGTTTTCGTATCCCAAACCGAATAATAAGACGCCACCGTCACGAAATCCTCCGAACCTATCGGAGCGTTTTCTTCCTCAATCTCAACCACCAAGGCCTCTCCCTCATCAATTGACGTTGTGTCAAAATTACTTATGCTCGGATTGACGATCTTTAAGGGTTCATACTTTCGTTCCTGTAATTCCGATCCTTGAATGGCTGTAGCCTTGCTATCCTCCTCCGTCCGAAATGTTAGGGGAGGCAGATCGTCCAAATCATCCTTTTTGCTGGATTTGTCCTGGTATAATGACGAATTTGGCTTGTAATCGATTTTGGTATTTTTCTTGAAAAGCTTTTTTTCTTGGGCATAGCTCGATAGAGTCATTAAGACCCAAACGATTCCAAGAAGTAATTTGCTCAATTTCATGTGTTCTTTTTAGTGTAAAGAATTGGCTGCCAACCATCTTTCGGCATCCAATGCAGCCATGCATCCGCTACCCGCAGCCGTTACGGCTTGTCGGTAAGTCGTATCCTGCACATCCCCACAAGCAAATACGCCTGGGATATTCGTCCGAGAACTGCCTTTTTCCGTAATCAAATATTCCTGTGCATCCATGTCCAATTGGCCTTTGAAGATGCTGGTATTCGGTTGGTGACCAATCGCCACAAAGAATCCCGTTAATGCGATCTCTTCCGTCGCTTGTGTTACATTATTTTTGATTCGAATTCCCGTCACACCATTGGCATCCCCCAAGATTTCCTCTGTTTCTGAATTCCAGTGAATCTTTATTTTCGGATTGTTTTTTACACGCTCCTGCATAATTAGGGAAGCACGCATTTGGTCCCGACGAACGATTAAATGAACCTCGGTACATAAATTAGCCAAATAACTAGCCTCTTCGGCTGCTGTATCTCCCGCACCTACGACCGCAACGACCTGATTACGATAGAAAAATCCATCACAAACCGCACAAGCTGATACACCCAAGCCATTAAACTTGGTCTCGCCTTCTAAGCCCAACCATTTGGCAGATGCACCGGTGGCAATAATCACC
>JBJTMZ010000098.1:0-15831 GCA_046073805.1 Aquirufa sp. | reverse complement strand
TCAAACATTTTACGCCAAATATGGGCTGCGGGTAGTTTCATCCCAAAGGATTCCACGACAATCCAGCCCGGGTAATTTAGTTCTTCTAATGTAAGAAGTACACTTGATATATCTACCTGCCCTTGACCTAAAATTCCGCGGGTACTTTCGGAAATTTGGATGTGTGGTGTTTTGTCTGCGATGCGTTTCAGCGCTTCCGAGGTATTAATTTCTTCGATGTTGGCATGAAATGTATCGTACATGATGCGCACATTTGGATGGTCGATTTTTTCCACCAAGGCATATAATTCATCCGCGCAGGAAACCAGGTAGCTCTCGAAACGATTGAGGTATTCGAGGCAGATGGTGATGTTTTTTTCTGCGGCATAGTTGGCCGCTTCCGTGACGCCATCTACAGCCCACGCGATTTCTTGTTCTGTCGCGGGCTTTCCGGTAAAGACTCCTAAAGCGGAGTGAATGGGTCCTGAAAGATAGGGAGACCCCAAATATGCTGCGATGTCAATGGTGGCTTTTATGTAATCCAATCCCGCTTTTCGAACGGCAGGATCTGGTGAAATTAGGTTCTCGCTGGGTCCTGCGATGCCACAGGCAAAAATCTGCAAGCCTAGTCGGTCGGCCTCGTTTTTCCAAGCCTCCCAGTGCGCTAAATCGGTGTTGAATATAGGTATCTCGATGCCTTGATAGCCGGTTTCGGCGATGAAGGCTAATTCAGCTAATACATTTTGATCCATCTCCGGCCCGTAAACGAGCAGGTTCATTGCGATGGGGTGTTTCATGTTGAATAGGTTTGCGGGGCAAGTTAAGAAAAAAATGGATGTTTTGTAGAGACGCGATATTTCGCGGCTACCAGAATGTAGACATTGGACCTTAGACGTTGGTGATTATTTAGTAGACGCGAAGTATCGCGTCTCTACGGTTTTGTATTTAACCGCTGTTTTTGTATCTCTGCAAAATACTTCCTCAACGTATTTGGACTGATGCGTTTCGCGACGATTTCGCCTTCGCGATTTAAGAGGAAAAACACGGGATTTGAGAAGGCATCGTATTTCGTACGGATTTCGGAAATCGAGGGTAATTCTACGTGTTTAGCGTTTGTGGAAATCTTATAATAGGTGATGAATTTTTGCCAGGTGGCTTTGGGGACACCGGGTTCGTTGCAGACGTAGTAGCGACCCAGGGATAGCCCTAGTCGGCTTTCAATCAATTTCATCGTGCTGTCCATTTCGGGTACTTCTTTCTGGCAATGGTCGCAGGTGGGCGCGTAAAATGCCAATAAAGTGTAATCAAATGTAGCGCCAAATGCATGCAAATCTTGTGTGACTCCTGCCGTATCGGGTAGGCTAATCGCGGGACTTTTCGCTAAAGTGGCCACGGTACTCATGCGTGCTGCGTCCTCGATTAAGGCTTTCTTTCGAGTGGCATCGAGGAAGGTGCAAGATCCTTTTTCAACGTAGTTTTTCACCAATTTCACGAAGCCTTCGGTGTTGTTCTGAATGTTCCGATTGCGCATTAATTGGACGAAGTAATTGAAAACGTAGGGATAAGATTTCGACTGGCAATTTACCCGTGTGAGAATTTGATCGACGCCTTTCATCAACGAATCTGCCTGGGTAGGGAAGTAGCCCATATATTCGCTCACGAGTTCCTTGAAGGTTGGAATGAATAGGAGTTTGTTGGTATTGAAATCCAATCCTTTTAGAAATGCCGTTCGTGCTGCATGGTTCTTCTTATCCGGAACCGAGGCATCCATGCGATTGAGCGCTGAAAAATAGATGTGTAGGACTTCAGATGGATTCAGTTTGGGTAAAGCCTTTTTCCGAAAGGCACTTAAGGCAGTTGTCTTATCCTTGAAGAATGCGGCCTTGTCGGCATAATTGAATTTCCGCCCCCGCGCGACTTCCGAAGCATATAACGAGTCGATGACCTGAAAGGATTTCTCGAGTTTTTGGTATTGAAAGAATACTTGATTTCGCGGGTTATTGGTTTGTATTTCACCGCCACGTATGATCAGGTTTAGGTTGTCATTATTCTCCAATAGGAAGTAATAGCGTTGCTTCGTTTTATCTAATTGGAAATAATACATGCCGCCTACAATCGGGTTTTTCGACTGAAGTGTGACAATATTCTTTTTAATGCGAACGGTGTCCTTGGGGAAGTAATTTTTATCATCAAACACGACACCACGCAGGTAGGCGACACTATCCTTGGGTGCAGAAATTTGCAAGGATATTTTGTATTGTGCTTTTAGAGAGGCACTTACAAGGGTGAAAATGACGAATAGGAGTTTACGCATCTTAAATAATAGATCGAAAAGCAAATATCCGATTTATGGTTGATATACACGGGAAATTTCTTGTCCAATAATTGTCAGGCTCGAATTATTTGACATTTGTTGTCTTCAAGCCTTATTTTATTTGCATTCGTTAACAGCGAATACATGAGTTAACAGCGAATACATGAAATGCTATCGAATTAGAGACCGTAAGCGGATTTGTTTTTTGATGGCGTCCCAGTTGGCCCGTTTGGATAAAAAGTACGATGCTCATCTGCAAATGCTAAGCATTCGTTTTATTAATGAAGATGGCAAAAACTTGGATGTTCAGTTAACATTGAATGAAGAGGAGTTGGCCTTATTTGATCTCCGCTGGGAGCGATTTCAACATAGTGATGAGATATTCTTCGATTGTGTCGAATTTCAAGAGGATGTATAAGCCATTAAGATTATAATTTAGAACACGGAGTATCAAAACCCAAGCGATATTTTCCCTTGGGTTTTTTGTTTTTCAATACATAAGTTACCTTTAGGCTCAAATTGATCTAATAATACTCGATTGCTTCTCATTGTTGAACTGTTCTATGATTTTGTGATCTCCACATTGGTGGGGCTTTTCGGCTTACACCTGATTACGAAGAAGGGAATTTTAGCATCTAAGTTTCTAGGTTTATATTTTTTGATTTTTTGTGTACGGATCATATTAGCCTATTTTGCCACGGGTGGTCGATTAATACAGTATCCCCATTTGTACATGATAGGTTCCCCTATTCATTTTTTGGCACCACCCGTTGCCTTCTTGTTTGTTTATTTTACGCTATATCCTGCCCAAAAATGTAAGATTTGGCATTGCTTACTATTTCTTCCTTTTGTCTTGCATTTGGCAGAGTTATTGCCGTTTTATTTTGGCCCAGTAGAGAATAAGCTATACGAAATTAAACTCGTGATGAAATATAAGTCCTTAGTTAATTATCCGGGCACGGTCACTTATTTTCCACCTAGAATTCTGTCTTTTTTGAAGGTTAGCGGATCTGCGATTTATGCTATTGCGTCATTTGTCTTCGTTCTTATGTTCATCCGTAAAAACAGCTACAAGCGAAGCTTTGTCTTGAACTGGTTGCTTGCCTATACGAGTTTAAGTCTTCTTTCCATTGTATTCATTATTGCCTATGTGATGGGCATCATCGGGTTTAATAATTTAAAATTCTCCTATGCGGATCTTTTGATGCATTTGGCTGCATTCGTGAATTTGGGCGTGGTTTTTTATCGTCCAACGCTTTTGGATGGCGTGACATTTAAAAGTCTTGTGGATCGCTTACAACCAGAGTCTCGTCATCCTGAGCCAGACGAGGATTCGGAAAAATTGAAAAAATACGAGGGATTTGCTCAGCGATTAGAAGAGTATTTCGTGAACCAAAAACCTTTTTTACAAGGTGAGGCCAGTCTGGATAATACCGCAAAAATTGTTGGTATTTCGGCAAGGGAATTATCGCGTACAACACAATATATTTACGAATTAAACTATCCAGATTTTGTCAATTCGTGGCGGATCAACTACATCGTGGAGCAGCGTCATTTACACGAATCATGGCGGACAATGTCTCAAGACCAGATGGCGGAACAGGCTGGCTTTGGGTCAAGGCAAGGTCTTCACAATGCGATAAATAAGCTTCATAATGCTACTCCGGCTGCTTTTTTCGCTCAGAAAGATGCAGAGTAATTTTGTCCAGTTTTTGTAGCATACGTAATATGTTACAGATGTATTTGTCCAATTTTTGTTATTTAGTTTATCATTCAATAGTTCTAAATGTCAAACGTCGGATCCTTGTATCTCTTCTCGCTCGTGAGTTCGCTGTGCTTACTCTTTGGTCTCAATTTTTTGATTAGAAAAGGGAATCTAGTTGTCGCTAAAATCTTAGCGGTACAATTTTTAACCTTGGCCTATTTAGTGGTGGCGGCCTATTATTTAATGCCGGAAGTAATTGTGGTAACCCCCTACTTCTATCGGACTTCTGCACCGCTTTTTTATATTTTGCCGCCCTTGAATTTCATGTTCATGTGGTATTTGTTACATCCGCGCGCAAAATTCAAGTGGCGGCATTTGATCTTTTTCCTGCCCTTTGTTCTGCAACTCATTGAGAATACGCCTTATTATTTGAGTTCCAAAGAGGTGAAAATTGATGAGGTAAAATGGATGCTCGCACAGGGGGATTATTTTGCCTACAATCCGCGCTTTTTGTGGTTCGATCCTTACTACCATGTGTATGCAAAGCTTGCGATGTATTTCTTGTTCTATATCGCGATGGTCTATTATTATGTACAATTTAGACGGGATAAACAGAATGAGGTATTGTTCCAAAAAGGGGTTTTCCATTTCTGGATTATCGGTATTTTGCTCTTTCGTTTATGTACGGTCATTTACCTTTGGTATCTTTTCGTTTATACGGATAGCGGAAAATCCTCCTTTATCATGACGGATTATCTTTTAATTGCGGAATTCATTTTCCATCTATTTTACTTAGCGATTAATCCCAAATTATTGGATGTCAAAATCCTCGCTGAGAATTTACGCGGTCCAGAAAAAGAGCAGATTGTTCTCAGCAATGAAGAGGAAGAGCGATTGAAGGCCTTAGCATTTAAAGTGGATGAGTACTTTAAAACCACGGAAGTGTTCTTGAATACACAATTAACCGCTGAATTGTTAGGATCTCTTACAGGTCACCCTCACCGATTAATAGGTCAGGCGATCAAACATATGCATGGCATTTCTTTCCGTGATTATCTGAACAATTACCGGATTACCTACATCGAAGAGAAGCTTGTTGACCCTGCTTATTTGGCTAAATCATCTATTGAAGCCATTGCTGAGGCGTCAGGTTTCGGTTCTCGTCAAAGCTTTTATACTGCTTTTAAGAAAGCCAAAGGTTGTACGCCTAAGGAATATTTTACCTCCAAATTAGGTTAATTAATCAGTCCAACTTTTGTGTGATTCATTTTTCTTGACACGTCCCCAAGGCTCATTTTTATTTCTTTGTTTGCCATAATTTCCTTTTACTAGGTTCTACGCGCGCCACTCTGTTAAAAAAATGTATGCCCCGTATGAAGAACGTTCACGTAAAAACGTTTCGATTTGCGCTTACGCAAGTCTTTTTGTTTTTTGTTCTAGCTTTAAAATTTAGTACAAACTCATATGCTCAATGTGCCGTTTTGGATTATAGCATGTCGGCATCTTCGGGTACCTTTACGCCCATCAGTGGCGGAAATGCGCTATCTACTTTAAGTGCAGATGAGGCTATTACACCCGCAACGGAGATCGGGTTTACATTTAAATACCTTAACAGAACTTATACCAAATTTTTTGTTAGCTCGAATGGCTATGTTTCATTTCAATCTGTCACCGGCGCTAGCACGACTTTAACAACCGTCAATAAACCCGTAATTGCGCCTTTGATTGGAGATTTAAGTGGCGTGGGTGGAACAGCTTCCTACATTGTTACAGGAACTGCGCCTAATCGGGTGCTGACGGTAGAATGGTTAAATTGGAAGTGGCTTTTTAATAACACGACTGCTACGATTAGTATGCAGGTCAAGTTGTACGAAACATCGGGTAAAATAGAATTTATCTACAATCCAGGCGCAGGTACTCCCAATGGTGCCGCCAATGCGGGCTTAGCCGGATCGAGTACAATTAACACAGCGACCTTTGGATTCTTATCAAATTTAACATCCTCGGCTACTTTTGGAACGACAGCTACAGCCACGACAACGAAGCCAGTGGCAGGACAAATGTTTACATTCACGCCCCCGGCGGGTGTGGTGACAATGCTTAGCCAACCCATAGAAAGTAAAACGATTTATACCAATGATGCTCCCTTTACCTTAACGGCTACCGCTTCGGGTGCAGGTACATTGTCATATCAATGGGAACAAACTACAGATGGGGGTATCACTTGGGCCAATGCTGCCGCAAGTTCTGTATTGACTGGCGTTACAACAAACGCTCTGACCATTACGAAACCTACAGCTACTTATGCGGGGTATGGGTATCGATTAAAAGTCACGAGCTCTAGTTCTAGCTGTCCAGCTTATAGCAATCCTAGTTACTTAAATCTGTATAATGGTTCTATCATTAATGCTGGCGGCGGCGGAACCAATAATACACATGATTTAAAAATCCATATTGGAAATACCGGTCAAATTCAAGTTGTTAAAACGAATATCAGCCAAGTATTTGATCCCCTATATTTTCCTGCTGGTCCTTCGAACGCTAGAAATTATAATGGGATTTTCTTGACGGTGGGAACAAATTATTTTGGGCCTGTTTCCAACTGGTCGGGAACTCCAGTTGAATTTACCCCAATTTCACATAGTGGTGGGAGTGCTAATGGAAGCGGGAATGATGAGTTGGTGTTGAAAGCGACAACGGGAGGTTTGGATTATTTTCTTTACATAACCTATACCTATGTATACCCTAATCCATACGTCAATATCAATTATCGCTTGGTGGTTCCTCAAGGAAATACACAACGGGTAAAATTGTGGCACGGAATTGATACGTATTTACAAGGGGGTGATAACGGACCCGCCTATATACAAGGGGTAGCACCTTATTATTCGATGGGTGTTAAAAAGGACCCTTCATTTGAAGCTTTTCGTTATCGAAGCGGTTTACCTTGGTCGGGATATTATTCAGGCACTTATACGACCATGAATACGAGTTACATTCGCACCGCGACGAATTTCCCTAATACCTTAGACTATACATCAACAACGGATAATGGAATCGGTTGGATGTATGATGGTGGGGCGAATACCGCGCCTGGTGAATATGTAACGAATTCGGATTTAGTTTTTGAACTAGATCCAGCACCGACTTTTTCTGTACAACCCGTATTAACTCCAGTTAAATATTGTACCAATGCAACTAGCACACCTTTAACTGTAACGGTTTCAAATGCGACGAGCTTCCAATGGTATCGCAATACGACTAATTCAAACACAGGTGGCACGCTAATTCAAGGTGCTACATCAACCACCTATACGCCGCCCACAAATACACCTGGAACTAACTACTATTATTGTGTAGCAAGCAGCACATTTGATAATATACCAAGTACAGTTTCGGGAGCCGTCATCGTGGAGCCTTGTACGACAAGCAATGACCATGACAGTGATGGATTATTGGATCAATATGATATCGATGACGATAATGATGGTGTTTTAGATGCGATAGAGTCGCCTTCCTGTTTCTTTGCAGCCAATGAATGGAACACTGCTTCAAAATCAGAAAATGTGTTTATCACATCACAATTGAATACCTTATCTCCAAATACAAATTTTTCTGCATTAACGGATGGAGTGTCAGCAACAGCTGCAGTTCAATTTGCAACAGCGTCTGTTCAATCCCAAAATGGTGTAGAACTGTTCAAGATGGAATTCGCTAGCCCCGTTCAGTTGGATGCTATTTACATTAAAAAAACGAATGCCACACAAATTTTTGCGACAACGGCTTCAAGTTTGATGTTACAAGGATCGAACGATAATGGGACTTGGACAAATTTGTTAACTACTGCCATAGCTTCACCTGCAGATGCAACAAACATGACAGCTAATGGGTCTATTTCGCTGACTAATTCGAATAAATTTACTGTTGGCGCGAATGCTAATAAGTACAAGTTTTATCGAATTTTTGGCGTTGGTTCATCTACGGCAAACATTTTATCTGGCATTGCGTCTGAGTTTTATTTTGATGTAAATAGTAGTTACAACCCATCGTTTTTTCCAAAATCTACCTGTTCAAATGATACCGATTCTGATGGAATTCTCAATCACTTTGATTTAGATTCCGATGGGGATGGTTGTAGTGATATGATTGAATCAGGAAGTTCCACAAATACGAGTACTTCAACTTATCCAACTGGATCAGATGCGAATGCAAACGGACTTTTAACTAGTTATGAAAGTAACACGGCAGGCGTAATTAATTACATATCCACATACATAGATTATGCGCTTTCTAATTCCTTCAATCTTTGCCTCGATTCAGATGGAGATTCGGTGTCGGATGTATATGATTTAGATGATGATAATGATGGAATTTTGGATGTGACTGAAATGAATTGCGCATCTACACTAATGCCGTATGATGGTGTTATTATTTCTAAGCCCAATTCGATCAATTACACATTCAATGGAACCTACACGTTAGACAATTTAATCGATGGTGTCGATAACAATACCTATGTATTGCGCTCACCTACGGGTACATTAAATGGCGAATGGTTCCGGATTCAACTACCTAATTTAAAAGTATTAAACTATGTTGAAATCGGCCATTATAGTGGCCAAACGCTCTTTACAGTTGGTAGTACTTATAAAGTTGAAGGCAGTATAGATGGGGTCAATTGGACCAATATTTCTGGAACGCTAACTTACAATAACCAAGTTAAATCTGTCAATGGCGGGTATTCGAATTTCAACTCCAATACCGCTGTATTTAATAACAATACCGCTTATTTCTATTATCGATTAGTAGGTATCAATGCCGTTAGTGGAGGCACTTGGGCAACAGAATTATATTTTAAACAGCGCGATTGTTCGGATATTGACACTGATGAGGATGGTATCCCGAACCGATTGGAATTAGATTCTGATGGTGATGGATGTAGTGATGCAAAAGAAGCGGGAACGACATCCTCAACAAGTGCAAATTATGCTTTCACGGGTAGCTTCGGAGGCAATGGATTTGCCGATGCCTTAGAAACGGCATCTGAAAGTGGAATTTTCAGTGGTACTTACACCTATAACTTTGCATCTAATCCTCAAATAAATGCTTGTTCAGATAACGATAGTGACGGCGTTTTAGATTTCTTTGACATAGATGATGACAATGATGGTGTACTTGATGCCGCGGAAACATTGTGTACTTTATATACTTACACAGGGTCAAACACATCCATCACCATTCCAGCAGGTACAACATCGATCGATGTAAAGATGTGGGGTGCCGGAGGCGGTGGCAGTAACACGTCGAATTCAACCGCGGGTTCTGGTGCTTATGTGTTTGGTAAATTATCCGTTACGCCGAATGAAACCTTGACTTTAATTGTCGGCCAAGGGGGAATTAATAAATCATCCGTTGCCACTTTTGGGGGTGGTGGTGCTGGAGGGAATGACCCTTTTCAATCCCTGCATGGTGGTTCTGGTGGAGGTCGCTCAGAATTAAGACGCGGAACAACATCCTTATTAATTGCTGGTGGTGGCGGTGGTGCTGCAGGATCCCCTACAAATACTACTTATGCAGGTGGTGCAGGTATTCGTCAAGGTCAAGATGGTATTCCAAACGCTCAAGTCTCAACCGGTGCGGGTAAGGGGGGAACCCAATCTGCTGGAGGTCTGGGTGGAACCATATTAGATATTACTGGATTTAATGGAAGCAATGGTGCACAATATGTAGGAGGTAATGGGGGTGTAGCAAGTCAATCAAATGCCGGTGCCGGTGGCGGAGGCGGAGGTGGTTGGTACGGCGGAGGCGGAGGTGCTGGAAATGGTTTTGGCAATTATCAAGAAAGTGCTGCAGGTGGGGGATCCTCTTATTTTAACGGCATATTACTTCAAAAATTAGGTATCCCAGGAAATACCAATCGTACTGGAGGTTCCACAACAGCCGCACCTAACAATACCGACCCTGTTTATGTAGCTGGTGTGGGTACAGGAGGGGCAGCCAATGCAGCTGGAGGAAACGGTTTGGTCCAAATTTGCTATAGTTATGATACTGATGGCGATGGGGTAGCGAATCAATTTGATTTAGATTCCGATGGCGATGGCTGTTCAGATGCCTTTGAGGCGGGTAGTGTTTCTGCTCCGTCAAATACGTCTACGATTCCTACCGGAACAGATACCAATGGAAATGGATTATTAAATAATTACGAGGGGACAACCGCAGGAACCATCAATTATACTTCGCGCTACGCTCAATATGCGCTTAATGCTCAGAGTAGCGCTTGTTTAGACTCTGATACGGATGGCATTCCAGATGTAAATGATATCGATGACGATAACGATGGTGTATTAGATACTATAGAATGTCCAGCAAATGCACCATATAGTTTGTATACCTACAATTATCCAGC
The DNA here is from genome assembly GCA_046073805.1 of Aquirufa sp. GTDB lineage: Bacteria > Bacteroidota > Bacteroidia > Cytophagales > Spirosomataceae > Aquirufa. Next base: position 5,427 of record JBJTMZ010000098.1, on the reverse strand, counting down.
ATCTAGTATTGCTTCAAATGTGCCAGTAAATATTACAGGTTCTTCAAGTTTAGATGTTGTTCTAGATCAAAGGACCAATGGGGTTGATCCAAATACATTTACTTTTAATTCAATTTCAAATTGGAAATTAGTTGCAACTAACATTAAGCCGAGTTTAACGAATACGATTACAGTTAAAATTACCCCAACTGCATCTACTGCAGCGACCTATGTTTTTGCGGATGCTATGTTAATTACAAATGGCACCAATACTTATGTAATTGATAATAACGCTACAAATACGGGTGGATTTAATTTAACAGGAACATGGTCTCAACAAAATGTTTCCAATGCTTATTTAGGAACGAATTCGTATTTGACTTCCCCAGCATATCTCGGCAATACAGCTACATGGACATTTACGATTCCAACGCCTCCTATTTGTGATACAGATGGAGATGGAATTATAAATTCATTAGATTTAGACGCTGACGGAGATGGTTGCCCAGATACAAAAGAAGCAGGTATTACAACTTCCTTAACAAGTGCCCCTGTTGTCAATAAAGTGGGAACCGTTACAAGTTCGACTACCATAGCAAGTGCTGTTATTTCCGGTACATTTGGAGCAAATGGATTTGCTAATAGTATTGAAACAACCTCAGAGTCTGGTTTATATAGTGGGACCTATACCTATGGATTTGCAACAGATGTTACTGTAAGTGCCTGTTTAGATACAGATACAGACGGAGTTGTTGATATTTTAGATCTTGATGATGATAATGACGGTGTGTTAGACACGGTAGAGTGTCCTATGACAAACATCATTACTAATGGCGGATTTGATGGTGGCACTGCAGGTTGGACAGCCAATGCGAATTGGGGTTGGAGTGCAGGTTATGTTTGGAATTCTGCGGATAATGTTTCAAATAATGTAATATCTCAAACATTTACAAAACCGATTTTTAACCCAGAATCAAGTACACAAGAGGTATCATTTGATGTGAATACCAATGGAACAGGATGGTCCATTACGAGTGCAGGTACTGCAACCATGGATGTAAGTATAAACAATGTAGTATATGCAACGATCACAAATCCAAGTGGCGGAACAACAGCAAGTGTAGTGGCTAAAAATGGCGCTAATACTAATGTATCAAGTATCAATATTGTAACTACCAATGTACCATCTACAAAAATAGTTTTATCGCTCCCTAAATCAGTTTTTACGAACTCTAATACAATAAGTTTTAGTTTTTCTGCAACTACCGATGATATTGGAATTGATAATGTTTATGTAGGGTCACTTGTAGGTACTTGTGACACTGACGGGGATGGTCGAATTAATAGTAAGGATATTGATTCTGATGGGGATGGATGTCCTGATGCGGTGGAGGCAGGCACCACTTATACTTCTAGTTCTGGAGTTCTAAGTGCAAATAAATTAACGGCTAGTATTATACCGGCCCCATATGGTAACAATGGTTTTGCTGATGGGTTGGAGACAGTTGCTGAAAGTGGATTGTATACTGGAACCTATACGTATATTTTCGCTACAGATCCAGCTGGAAGCGCTTGTTTAGATACGGATTCCGATGGTTTAGCTGATATTTACGATATAGATGATGATAATGATGGGGTATTGGATACTGTAGAATGTCCATTAACTAATATTTTAGTAAATGGTGGATTTACCGGAAATACAACCGGATGGACAGCAAATGCGAATTGGGTTTGGAATACAGGAAACTTTGTATGGAATTCTGCGGATAATGTTTCAAATAATGTTATTTCACAAACTTTTGCTAAACCTATTTTTGATGCGGAGGCAATTACGGAAGACGTGGCATTCGATTTTAATACGAATGGAGTTGGGTGGTCAATTACAAGTGCTGGTACTGCTACAATGGATGTTAGTATTAATAATGTAGTTTATGCAACATTAACGAATCCAAGTGGCGGAACTACAGCTTCTGTTGTAGCAAAAAATGGAGCGACCATTAATGTGTCTAGTGTAAATATTGTTACCGACAATATCCCAACAACTAGAATTGTTTTCAAAGTTCCTAAATCTATTTTCAATGCATCTAATACGATTGCTTTTAGTTTCTCCGCAACAACAGATGATATTGGAATTGACAATGTGTTTGTAGGAACCAAAGTGAGTACCTGTGATACCGATGGTGACGGCATTCCAAATAGTAAAGATTTAGATTCTGATGGGGATGGTTGCTATGATGCCGTGGAGGCCAAAACAGTAACATCATTGTTGCAGTCGACAGTTACAGGACAATATGGAGACAACGGGTTCGCTGATTCAAAGGAAACATTTGCTGAAAGCGGGATTTATTCAGGCACCTATGTATATTCCCGTGCGACTGACCCAACCATCAAAGGTTGTACGGATACCGATTTCGACGGAGTGCCTGATATCGATGATTTGGATGATGATAATGATGGAATTCAAGATACTGCTGAGTGTCCTGTCAACCAATTAAATACCAATGAATCAAATGGTACCTTTGGAACAGCTGCTGCTCCAAGAAATACAGCCAATACAACTGTTTCTGGTGGATATGTTTACTCTAGCACGAATACCGCTGCTGCCCAATATGCAATTATTAATCAAAATACTGCCTTTTTTACGGCATCAACTGCGTTTTGGCGCTATCCTGGTCATACAACTGGTTCAGCTACGGATGCCTATTTAGCTGTTAATGGAAGTACAACGGTAGGCACATTTTACGCTGAAACTGTTAATCTTCAAGCAACAGTTAAATATCGTATTTCTTTTTGGCATGCAGCAGCTTCTGCAGCAAATGATTATGCATTAGTCGCTGAATTAGTAAATGGTTCTGGTACAACCTTGGCTACAGCATCTACGGGTGCCCAAAATAGTTTAGGTTGGAAATTAACTACGATTGATTATACATCTCCATCGAATCAAGCACTTACATTTAAAATCAAAAACACATCTATTAACGCAAACGGCAATGATTTCTCTATTGACGATATTTCAATTACACCGGTTGGTTGTCCAGACACCGATGGAGACGGCATTCCCAATCAACTCGACCTCGATTCAGACGGCGATGGATGTTCCGATGCCAATGAAGCCTACAACAGTTCGACGGCACAAGGCACCGACGGCAATTCCTACTACGGTACAGGAACTCCTCCGGCCATCGATGGTAACGGAAAAGTTACCGGCGCAAGCTATGCAACTCCAAACGCCAATGTATTAACAGTTGGTCAGGCAAGCGTCATTACAACCCAGCCGGCCGACGTGACTACGGTTCCGGGCTCAACAAACATTACGTATTCGGCGACCGTAACCCCAGGTTCGGGAACGACTTCTTACCAATGGCAATTGAGTACCAATGGTGGCGGAACATGGACCAATATTACGAACAACGCGACTTATACTGGCGCGACAACAGCGACGCTGATCATCAGCGCAACGACGATTGCAATGAAGGAATATCGCTACCGATTGAACATTGCCCAGTCGGACTTCATCTGCGGAAACTTAACATCTTCGGCCGCACGTTTAATCATGTCAAACACGCCTACCGTAACGGATGACGTCGCTACGGCGATTGAAGATACACCGCTGAATAGTTCTGTCTTAACAAACGATAGCGGCTCCGGCGGATCTGCGATCACGGTCACAAGCTTCACCATCAACGGCACAACCTATACGGCTGGCCAAACAGCGACCCTTCCAAACGTAGGAACATTTGTCATGGCCGCGAATGGAAGCTATACCTTTACCCCGGCGGCCAATTACAACGGTGCCGTTCCCGTGATTTCCTACTTGGCAACAGATGCCAACGGCGGTTCGGACACGGGCGATTTGAGTATTTCGATTACCGCGATCAATGATCCGGTGGTCGTGGTGAATGAAACGGTATCGACCAACCAAGGTACCAATGCAACAGGAAATGTTTTGACCAATGACACTGATGCTGATGGAAACACATTGACCGTTACACAGTTCACCGTAAGCGGTGTTGCCTACAACGTGGGCGATGTCGTATCCATACCAGGCAAAGGAACCATCACAGTCGCGGCCAATGGAACCTATACCTTCACTCCGATTGCCAGCTATTCGGGATCTGTTCCGGTCATCGGTTACACGGTCAGCGACGGCAATGGATCTTCGGTTAACGGGACTTTGACCATTACAGTGGTGGACGTAAATGACGCGCCTTTGGCAGCGGATGACATTACGACGACCTTACAAAATACACCGGTTTCAGGCAACGTCTTAACCAACGATTCTGACCCAGAAAACAATACCCTTAGCATCACTAAAATTACCATCGGAGGCGTGGATTATCCAGCCGGAACGTCGGCTACGATTGCCAATGTCGGTACGGTTGTCGTGAATGCGAATGGTACTTATACCTTCACACCGACCTCGAACTTTACAGGTGCTGCACCAGTCATTACTTACACGGTAAGTGACGGAACAGCGACCTCGACTGCAGATTTGAAGATTGCAGTAACCGCTATTGTCAATGCAAATCCAGTAGCTGTTGCCGATACCAAAACCACGACGGAAGATACGCCAGCATCAGGCAACGTATTAACGAATGATACGGATGCGGAAGGAAATACCTTAAGTTTAACTTCCTTCACAATCAATGGTGTTACTTATCCTGCGGGAACTACCGCAACCATTGCCGGCGTGGGGACCTTGGTCGTAAATGCGAATGGAACGTATACTTTCACATCTTTGACGAATTATGCCGGAGCCGTTCCCGTAATCAGCTATGCGATTAGCGACGGAAACGGCGGAACAGCGAATGGTACATTGACCGTGAGCATTACGCCAGCCAACGATGCTCCCGTGGCAACAGATGATGTGGCGACGGCAACAGAGGATAGTCCAGTGTCAGGCAATGTCTTGACCAATGACTCGGATGTTGAGGGGAATACACTTAGTGTAACACAATTTGTCATCAACGGCACGACTTACCCAGCAGGTCAAACAGCGACCTTAGCAGGTGTGGGAACCTTTGTCATCAATGCAAATGGCACCTTTACGTTTACGCCGGAAGCTAATTATTCAGGTGCCGTTCCTACCGCGACGTATACCTTGAGCGACGGAAATGGCGCAACCGACACGGGTGATTTGACTGTGAATATTACCCCAGTGAATGATGCGCCAGTCGCTTCGGATGACACGGCAACGACGCCGCAAGGAAGCGTGAAAACAGGAGATATTGTGACGGGGGCGGATACTGATTTGGAAGGGAACGCATTGACCTTGACCCAATTCAAAATCAATGGGGTAACCTATGCGGCAGGTTCAACGGCCAATATTCCAGGCGTAGGAACCTTGCAAATTAATGCAGATGGAACCTATACCTTCACGCCGCTTGCTGCCTATGTAGGTACCGTTCCTACAGTAGAATACACGATTTCCGATGGAAACGGCGGAAC
>JBJTMZ010000097.1:0-5305 GCA_046073805.1 Aquirufa sp. | reverse complement strand
GCATAAAATTTCAAGGCATTACCACCCGTTGTTGTCTCCGGACTTCCAAACATCACCCCAATTTTATCACGCAACTGGTTGATGAAAATACAGCAACATCCCGTTTTGTTAATCGTACCGGTCAACTTACGAAGTGCCTGAGACATCAAACGTGCTTGTAAACCCATTTTCGAATCCCCCATCTCCCCTTCAATCTCTGCCTTAGGTACCAAAGCTGCCACAGAGTCAATGACAATAATGTCAATCGCACCCGAACTAATTAAATGCTCTGCAATTTCCAAAGCCTGCTCACCATTATCTGGCTGAGAGATCAACAAATTCTCCGTATCAATACCCAATTTCTCCGCATAAGAACGATCAAAGGCATGTTCTGCATCCACGAATGCCGCAATACCTCCAGCCTTTTGCGCTTCAGCGATGCAGTGCATCGTCAAAGTCGTTTTACCCGACGATTCCGGCCCATAAATCTCAACCACACGTCCGCGAGGAACACCACCAATTCCCAAAGCCAAATCCAATCCCAATGAACCCGTCGATATAACCGGCACATCCATCACTTTACTATCTGATAAGCGCATAACAGTACCTTTACCATAAGCCTTATCTAATTTTTCCAAAGTTGTCTGAAGAGCCTTTAATTTCTCAGCTGCTAAGCCCGAAGCTCCCTCCGATTGTTTTGCCATGTTATATTTATTGATAAATTTGAATAATCGTATTTCGTTGAAATTTACCCCTTGATAAATCCTAACAAAAATAGCTAATTGACATTAAACTTTAATCAAATTAGTTGATAATCTATTGGAACTTTTGACAGTGAAATTTCATTTGAATTTTAAATATCTGCCAGCAAATTAGCCCTTTGAAAACATACAAAGCCTTCTGTATCAACCGCCTTCTTATTTCTGTATTTTTTTTGTCAGTAAACTTGACATCTAACGCACAGGAGCGTGCCATTTTCCAAGGCGGAGAACAACTCAATTATCGTATTCATTTGGGTTTTATTGAAGCTGCAACCGCAACCGTTAAAAGTAGCGCGACGATACAAACGATCAACAATCATCCTTGTCGGAAAGTTGAAATCCTCGGCCAAACCGTTTCTTGGTTAAAATTCTTTTCACCGGTGGAGGATTATTGGTCGGCCTACCTCGACGTAAACACTTTAATGCCCATTAAAACCGAAATGCGAAAACGCGAAGGTCGCTATCGAAAAGAGGAACAAGTCGTTTACTCTCAGGAATCAGCCATAGCTAAAATACACTCGCCACAAAATACACCGGTCGACAAAAATCTTTCCATTACGCCATCGACCCTAGATTTAATTGGTGGGTATTTCTACCTACGCGATAAACCACTCAGTAATATGTCCATTGGCCAAAAGCTTAGTGCTAAAGTCCTCGTAGATGGCACAATTTATGAAATTTGGTTTGTCGTTAAAGGTTTTGAAACCCTAGCTAGTGATTTCGGAAATGTCAAGTGTATCCGAACTTCGCTCGTATTACCCAAGAACAATCTTTTTAAAGATGAGGATGCTATCCGTCTGTGGATTTCGCAAGACAAATACCAAATCCCCTTTAAAATGGAGGTAAACCTGAAAATAGGCTTTCTTTCCATCGATTTAACGGATTATAAAATCCAGGGAAAAAACATTTACTGACGATCCAATGCCTTTTTGTATGCCGCAAGCACGCGAACCCGAGCCTGCTCATGGTTTACAATTGGCTGTGGATAACTTAATTCCTGAAACTCAGGAACCCATTTGCGAATATATTTGAGCTCCTTATCAAATTTTTGGGTCTGCAAAGTCGGGTTAAACACCCGAAAATAAGGGGCAGCATCACAGCCGCTTCCCGCGGCCCATTGCCAACCGCCATTGTTGGCCGCAAAATCAAAGTCCAATAACTTTTCGGCAAAATAATCTTCCCCCCAGCGCCAATCGATCAATAAATGTTTCACCAAAAAACTTGCGACAATCATCCGCACCCGGTTATGCATAAAACCCGTGGCATTTAATTCACGCATGCCTGCATCTACAATAGGATACCCCGTTTGTCCTTGACACCAAGCCTCAAATTCAGTTGGATCATTACGCCATTCCATACGATCATATTCCTTCCGAAAGGCAGAACCTGAGGAAACATGCGGAAAATGATGTAATATATTGAAATAAAAATCTCGCCAAATCAATTCATTCAACCACGTTTCAGACACACCCAAGGCCTTTTGAACTAAACTACGAATCGAAACGGTACCGAATCGAAGGTGGACCGATAGCCTAGAAGTCGCGTCTAAACTAGGAAAATCTCTTTGCACTTGATAGCCTTGAATGAGCTGTTGAGATACTTCTTGCCCCGGAAAACGTAGGCCTGAAGGTTGAAAACCCAAAGTTGTAAGACTTGGCAATTCAAAAAATCCTTGATAGTAATTCGATTCCTTTTCTGATGGATAATTCACGATGGGATTAGCCGCCAAACGCTCCTTCCACTTACGAGAATAAGGAGTAAATACCGTATAAGGCGTCCCCTGCCCACTCAAGACCTCATCTTTTTCAAAAACGACTTGATCTTTGAAAGACCTAAATTCGATGGAATGGCTTGCGGCCCATTCAGCAATCGCGCTATCCCGCTTTTGTGCATAAGCTTCGTAATCGTGATTGGTGTAAATGGCCTGTATATCAAATTCATTGGCTAATTCCTGATAAGCTACCAGCGGACTTGCATGTTTCACCAAGAGTGACGCCCCCAAAGGTTCAAGTGAACTTTGTATTTTTTCAAGCGAATGCAAAATAAATTCAACACGAGCGTCCGACTTGTTCGATAACTTATCTAAAATATGGGGATCAAAAATAAAAATTGGTAAAACAGGCCAAGGACCTTGCAATGCCTGATATAATCCATGATTGTCTTCGATTCTTAAATCGCGACGGAACCAGAAAATAGAAACTTTATTCTTCACTTGCGTATTTTTAAGGATTCAACCTTGAAACAAACTTAATTGTTTTAAAAATAGGACTTGACAAGCCCCCCTTGAAAAGTGTATATTTGTATCTTGCTTAATTTATCATAAACCCATCCGAATGAAATTATCTGAATTCAGATTTGATTTACCCCAAAGCCTTATCGCTTTAAACCCAACCGAAAATCGTGAAGACGCACGTATGATGGTTGTGAATCGCAAAGAAAAAACCATTGAACACAAAAAATTTACGGACATCGTAGATTATTTCGGCGAAGGTGATGTTTTGGTGACCAACAATACCAAAGTTTTCCCTGCTCGTCTTTATGGAAACAAGGAGAAAACAGGGGCTCAAATTGAAGTTTTCCTTTTACGTGAATTGAATCGTGAACACCGCCTTTGGGATGTGTTAGTAGATCCAGCTCGTAAAATTCGTGTAGGCAATAAATTATATTTTGGCGATTCAGATTTAGTTGCTGAAGTAATCGATAATACAACCTCCCGTGGAAGAACCATCCGTTTCTTATACGATGGCGATCACGATGCCTTAATGCAGGCTATTCATGAATTAGGTGAGACTCCCCTACCGGACGAAATTCGTTTCAAGCGTGCCGCGACAGAAGATGATCGCGAGCGCTTTCAAACAATCTATGCGGAGCATGTGGGTGCTGTGGCAGCGCCAACAGCCGGCTTACACTTCTCAAAAATCGTTATGAGACGCATGGAATTAAGCGGAGTTCAGTTTACTCCTATTACTTTACACGTAGGTCTAGGTACTTTCCGCCAAGTGGATGTTGAAGATCTAACAAAGCATAAGACGGATTCAGAGCACTTCATGATCAATGAAGCTACTTGTGAATTTGTCAATCAAGCCATCGATAATAAAAAGCAAGTTTTAGCCATCGGAACGACGGTCATGAAGGCCTTGGAGTCGTCGGTATCAGCGAGTGGACATTTAAAACCAATCAACAGTTGGACAGATAAGTTTATCTTCCCTCCGTACGAGTTTAAAATCCCTACGGCTTTATTAACCAATTTCCATTTGCCTGAATCCATCTTATTAATGATGACCTCGGCATTTGGGGGATATGAATTGATTCAAGAAGCATACAAACAAGCCATCAAAGAGAAATACCGTTTCTTTAGTTATGGCGATGTGATGTTGATCATCTAATTTTTAACCGGTTTGTTTTGAAGAAAATTGCCATCATTGTAGCGGGAGGTTCTGGTCAGCGAATGAACAGCGCCGTCGCGAAACAGTTTTTGCTCCTTCAGAACAAACCGATTTTATTTCATACGCTATCTGCCTTCAAAAAGGCAGATCCAGCCATCGAACTTATCGTCGTTTTACCCAGTAATCAAATCGATTATTGGAAAGAGCTCTGTGAAAAATACCCAGAAATTCTCAAGTTAATCCCACATCACATTGTTGAGGGAGGCGAAACGCGCTTTCATTCCTCCAAAAATGCCATCGATAATATTGATTCCAACGAAGACATTTTAGTAGCCATTCATGATGGCGTTCGTCCGCTCATTGAGCCTCATACCATCAACAAAGCGTTCGCCTGTGCGAAAGATTTAGGGAATTGTGTCGTTTCAGTTTCGAGCAAGGATTCCATTCGAATCTGGGATGATTCAAAAAAAGCATTTAAATCAGTGTTGCGTGATGATGTAAAAATCATCCAAACCCCACAAATATTCTCATTAAAAACGCTCAAAAAAGCTTTCAAGCAAGATTATTCAACTGGATTTACCGACGATGCCAGTGTGGTAGAAGCTTACGGAGAAGCCATTCACTTGACGGAGGGAGAATATACGAATATCAAAATTACCACCCCAGAGGACCTTTTGGTGGCGGAAAATATAATACGACCTAAGTAATTATGAATAAGACCTGGAATTGGATAGCCAACCAAATATTAGCCTTTAAAATAGGGATATTAGTTTGCCTAAGTATCCTAACTGCTGCATTTATTTATGAGGCGAGCCAAATTCAGTTGAGCTATGAACTTGCCAAAATTCTCCCTAAATCGGATGAAAGATTCCAATTGTATGAATCCTTCAAAAAGAAATATGGCGAAGATGGCAATATCATGGTCATCGGCATTGAAAACCCTAATTTGTTTAGCCCAAAAGAATTTGATGCTTGGAACAAACTTTACCAAGACATCAAAAAGCAAGCGGGAATCAAATCCATCATTGCACTACCCAATTTACCCATACTTTTCCTAGATAGTAGCGGAAAACAATTCAAATTAAAAACGGCCTATCAAGGCAATGAGCGGAGTACGCAAGCTGATTTAGATTCATTAAGAGATCGATTAAACCAATTACCCATCTACCGAAATTTCTT
>JBJTMZ010000096.1:0-3456 GCA_046073805.1 Aquirufa sp. | reverse complement strand
GGTCATATTCTTTTAGTATCCAGCTGCTTGACCGTCCTTCCGCGACTCGGTCGCACCAAAATATACTTTACGAACAGGATCCCAGCGGATGCATTGATAACCTCCGTAGATGCCATTCAAATATCCTACTTGGTGACCCTTTTGTAACAATTCACGAATTACTTCGTAAGGATAGCCGTGCTCTAAGGTAATCATACCGCCCGTAGGTTCCATCTTCTCGCCCGTCGGCTCCGAAGAACCTTCGTGGTTAATCCGCGGATAATCGCCTGCTTCCTGTACATTCATTCCAAAATCAACCACGTTCATCACGATCTGCACATGACCCATCGGTTGGAACGCCCCACCCATCACACCAAAGCTCATGACCGGTTGGCCATCCTTCGTCATAAACGCTGGAATGATCGTATGGAACGGCCGCTTACCCGGCGCATAGGTATTGTTCTCGCCTTCCGTTAAGCTGTATAACTCCCCACGATCCTGGAACATAAAACCCAAACCATCTGGCATCATCCCCGAACCAAATCCTCGGTAATTACTTTGAATCAAGGATACCATGTTGCCGTCTTTGTCGGCAATCGTCAAATAAATCGTATCTCCATCCTTCAATGCCGGATTACCTGCATCAAAATGCCTCGAAGCCCGATTCGGATTGATTAATTTCCGGCGCTCCGCAGCATACTCTTCGGAGATTAAGCTTTGCACGGGAATTTTGGCGAACTCCGGATCAGCGTAATATTTGGCACGATCTTCAAATACCAGTTTTTTCGCTTCGGTGAATAGATGAACATGTTCCGCGGAGCCCAACTTGATTTTAGAAAAGTCGTAGCCTTCCAAGATGTTCAACATCTGTAAAGCGGCGATACCTTGTCCGTTTGGAGGTAATTCCCAAACGTCATAACCTCGGTAATTCACAGATACGGGATCGATCCAAGTGGATGTATGGGTTGCTAAATCCTCATAGCTCAAAAATCCGCCATTCTTCTTCATGAAGGCATCCATTGTGCGGGCCATATCTCCCTTATAAAAGGCATCTCGGCCTTCCTTACCTATCTTTTCCAGCGTGTTCGCTAAGTTTGGGTTTTTAAAGATATCCCCTTCTCCAGGCACTTTTCCGTTCGGATAATAATGCTGTGCCACATTGGGGAACTTGCCATAATTGGCCTCCACACGCGTTAATGCCGACGCGAATTCGCCGTGTACCGGGAAGCCATTGCGGGCATAGGAAACAGCAGAACTCAAAATCTTGCTCATGGGCATGGATCCGAATTTCTTGTGCAATTCAAACCAGGCATCCACGGCGCCAGGCACAGAAACCGGAAGAGGTCCCGTGGAAGGAATATGCGTTAAGCCACGCTTTTTAAATTCTGCAAGCGTCAATGATTTGGGTGAACGACCCGAGCCATTCAAGCCATATAATTTCTTGGTTTTGGCATCCCAAACAATGGCGAACAAATCACCCCCGATCCCATTCACATGTGGTTCCACCACACCTTCCATGGCGTTGGCTGCAATGGCTGCATCGATGGCATTTCCGCCTGCTTTGAGTACATCCAAAGCGGCTTGAGTCGATAGCGGATGAGAGGTCGCGGCCATGCCATTTTGAGCCATGACCTGTGAGCGTGTCGCCCAAAGTTTGCCATAGTTTCGGTCTTGCGCGCTCCCGAGAAGTGGCAATAAAATTAATAGAAGTAGTTTTTTCATGTCGTTGATTTTGTAAAGGTAAATTAACCTTTCGTTTTGAAAATACAATCCTGATAGTCTTAAATAGAATAACAATTCGGAGTCATGAATGTTAACTTGAGCACTAAAATTTCACCTATTATCTTAACATAACCATCTAATTACTATGAAAACATACCTAAATATCTATACAAACATTGTCCACTCCGTTATTATAATTGGATTGTTTGCCACGCTACAAAGTTGTATTTCAAAAAATTTAGTTTTAAGAAATGATGAAATCAATGAAATTATAGCCAAGGAAATTGCATTTGATTCGGTTAAATCTGACATTTCAAAAATTAGTTATGTTTTGGGAATTGCGAGGTACAAAAAAATGAAACATACAAAACCGAATGAAATTACATTTAAAGTGGAAGGTAATAAAACCATGGTCAACGGCGAAAATATGAATTTAGATAATACCGAAATCGTTTTCAAAAAGGAATCACCTTCGCGCTATTCAATTTCAACCTATTTATAAAGTTGGGGCACGAAGGCTTACATTTCAGTTGACGGATCTTCAAAAAAGTTTACTTTTAAGTATAATGAAAAAAATATTGGCCAAAATAATTTAGTAGAATTAACTAACCGGCAACGAATCGTTATCATGATTTTATCAAACTTCTATGATGAATTACGAATTTCCAACCCTTATTTTAATCATTATTCAAATCTTAAATCCGAATATGATGCCCCCATTGGGAGAGATTATTATGGATATATCATCGGTTGGGGATTTACACGAGAACAATCCATCGATGATGAACTTGAAACAAGAAAAGGCGCAGGCTCTCTCATTGAAACATATAAATGCAAATTACTTGGAACAAGCACCTCTTGTTTTTACGAATCCATTGGATGTGTCACCATTTCAACTTTTAAATGTTATACAGACCATTAGCCATGTCTTTTTTATCCCCAACTGCCGCCATTTTATTCAGAATAATAATCGCGGCCGCATTGATACTTTACATCAAATTAGTATTAAAAGCTATTCAACAAATTATTTCAAATAGTTTAACTACAACCTTTCAAAAATCAATTGTTATACTACTAATTTTAGGCGTACCTATCTTTGGACTTATCATCTATTCTCTAATAAAGTTTTGGGAACTCAACAGAATTCATTAAACACAAAAAACCCCCGAACAATGTTCGAGGGTTTTTAAAATTTGAACCTCCAAATTAACTAAACGCGGTTTGGAAAAAACTTTTGCTTTATCCGCTCCGAAATGTAATACATACACGGTACGATGACCAAGGTCAATACCGTCGAGAACGTCAATCCGAAAATGATCGTCCAAGCTAATATACCCCAGAAATCGGCCGACTCAGATCCAAAGAAAATATGTGGATTCAACTCGGTAAACATCGCCACGAAGTCGATGCTCAAGCCAACTGCCAAGGGAATCAAGCCCAATACTGCAGCCGAAGCCGTCAACAATACGGGAGTCAAACGAATCCCGCCTCCTTCGATAATCGCTTCCTTCAAATCGTAGCCGCGCTTGAAACGCAACTCCTCGATAAACTCAATTAACAAGATACCGTTCTTTACAACGATACCTGCCAAGGCAATAATACCTACTCCGGACATGATCACTGAAAAGGTCATGCCAAATGCCATGAAGCCCAAGAATACCCCAATCAATGATAACAAGATCGTTGCAAAAATGATGAATGGTTTCACCGCTGAATTAAATTGCGTCGCTAAAATCAAGTAGATCAATACCAAAG
>JBJTMZ010000095.1:0-4581 GCA_046073805.1 Aquirufa sp. | reverse complement strand
CGAAATCAGTGGCTCCGACGATGAAATTTACGAACCTTCCAAAAGCCTTTTGGCTCAGCACGGCATCCTACCCGCGAACTTTGGCTGGTTCCCGGAAAAAATAACGAGCGATTTAGAAGCTGTGATTGTGGGGATGCATGCACGCCCCGATAACCCCGAATTACTGAAAGCACAGGAATTAGGTATTCCCATCGAATCCTACCCTTCCTTTTTATACAAGCAAAGTCTCAACAAACAGCGTATCGTGATCGCAGGTAGTCATGGGAAGACGAGTATTACTTCGATGGTGCTCCATGTATTAAAAACCTTAGGTCGGGAATTTGACTATTTAGTGGGCGCACGCATCGAAGGATTCGAATTAATGGCCTCCTTATCTGATGCACCAATTATTATCATCGAAGGGGATGAATATTTGGCATCTCCCATCGACCGCCGAGCAAAATTTCTACTCTATCAACCGCATATTTGCCTCATCTCAGGCATTGCGTGGGATCATATCAACGTCTATCCTACATTTGAATCCTATACCGATTCATTCAAGACGCTCATCGAAGGCTTACCCAAAGCGGGGAGTTTGTTTTTTGATCAAACAGATTCTGTCCTCAATCAATTAACGGAAAATTGCCCAGAACATTGCGAAAAGACAGGTTATGAAGCACATCCAGCCAGCATTGAACAAGGAAAAACAATCCTAAAAGGAGAAGATGGCAAATCTTATCCAATTCAGGTTTTTGGAGAACATACGCTGAAAAACTTAAATGGAGCACGCTTAATCTGCGAGCAAATTGGCATTTCATCAACTGACTTTTACGAAGCCATTCGTAGTTTTAAAGGGGCCGCCAAACGCTTGGAATTGGTCGCATCCTCGGATTCTTCCTTACTGTACAAGGATTTTGCACATGCCCCATCCAAGGTCAACGCCACAACCCAAGCGCTCAAAAATCAATACCCCAATCGTAAATTAATCGCGTGTTTGGAATTGCATACCTTCAGCAGCCTAAACCCGGCTTTCTTACCGGAGTATGAGGGGACCTTAAATCTGGCCGACGAGGCAATCGTATATTTAAGTGAACATGCGCGTGAAATCAAGCGCATGGACCGAATCGAAGAATCCCTTGTGCAGACTTATTTTAAACACCCAAACCTTCGGGTGATCCGGGATGCAGAAAGCTTAAAGCAAACGATACTGGAAAAATCGTGGTCAAATGCCAACCTATTGATGATGTCATCAGGTACATTTGACGGACTGGATCTTCCTGCTTTAGGGCAAGAAATGGGATTATTAAGCGTTTAGTAAGGCGTCTAGCTCCACTTTAAAGCCATTTAGAAGTAACTCCTTCATGCTAATCTTGCGCTTTTGCGTATTGATTTTGCTGATGATGAGTTTCTCTTCCATTTGACCGTCGCGCTCCGACTGGGCAATAAAATCCTCCAATTCACCACGTTCTTTTTTCGTCATGTAATCCATCTGATTAATCATGATTTTCAATTGCTCGATACGCGGCTTATCGTTTAATGCGGGATGTCGATACGAAATCACACGCAATAAATAATTCATTTCGAAAATCTTATCGCAAGCATTTCGGAATCGCTCGGCCATTTGACGGTCAATCGTCTTGACTTGCGCAGTGATCTCTTTCCACTTGACTAAATAGGCCTTAGCTAAATCAGCCGTGGCAGTCATATTGGGCTGGTCATGTAATTTCAACTCCAACTCCCCTGTCATGGATGTTAACTCTTGAATTCGAGGGTCAACACGTGGCTTGTATTCAATACCTTTGACACGGTTATATTTCTCGAAGAACATATCGTTCGCCTTCTTGAAATTCTTCCACAACATGGATTGTTTCTTCGGTGGCAAACCTTGTACGTTTTTCCATTCTTTTTGCAATTCCTTCACCTTGATGATCGAATCATCCAAATCTTCCGCTTTACGCAATTGATGAACCGAATCGATATAACCTTGCAACAAGGCGATTTTTTCATCGATTTGGCGATTCTTCTCTTCAAAATACGAACGGCGTTTCAAGAAGAATTGATCCATGATCTCTTGAAACGCTTCACTTAAGCTATCTTGATATTGCTTATCGACCGGACCGGTTTTTACCCATTTAGATTTGAGTTCCATTAACTCCTCGGTGGCCTGCAAAACATCTTCCTTTTCCGCAATTGCTTTCGCATCCTCAATTAAAGCACGCTTGATTTCTAGATTCTTGATTTGATTGTTTTGAATCAAATTCCGCAAGAATACTTCCAAGGCATCCAATTGTTTAAATAGCGGCTCAAAATCCCCCAAGCCATCAAAATCTGCCAAATAGGCTTTCATTTGAATTACTTTGGTCAGGTAAGATCCTTTGTTTTGAACATCGTTAATCTCGGACGCCAATTGAATGACCTTGGTTTTGGCTAATTCAAAACGATTGACAAAATAATCGAGGGCTTCTTGTTCCGTACTGCGAACAAATCCGATTTCACGCTGTGGGAAGGATAAATAGGCATTGATGTACACCTTGCCGTCTTGGCAAAATCCGTACTCATTTTTTACGAGGTGGCTCATAGTGGGTATAAATAAAGAGTTTCGAGCAAACACTCTAACTCAAGGTCTTAACTTATTCGATTTATTCAAACTAAAATCGTGACACAATTTATCTAATTTTTTATGAATAAATAAAGAATTCCTACACTGAAATTCAATTTTTTACACAAATTTCACATTCTTTGCAGGTTCTTTTAAAATTTTAAACAAATAACATGAGTAACGAGACAATTATCTTTTCAATGGAGCGGGTTTCCAAAGTCATCCCACCACAGAAAACGATCATTAAAAATATATACTTATCCTTTTTTTATGGTGCCAAAATCGGGGTACTCGGTCTCAATGGATCGGGTAAGTCGACCCTCCTTCGCATCATTGCCGGACTCGACAAATCCTACACGGGGGATGTCGTTTGGTCCCCAGGTTATAGCGTGGGATTATTGGAGCAAGAACCACAATTAGACCCGAACAAAACCGTTCTTGAAGTTGTCGAAGAAGCTGTGGTAGAAATCAAAAACCTCCTAAAAGAATTTGATGAAATCAATGAGGCATTTGCAGATCCAGATGCCGACTTTGATAAATTATTGGCACGCCAAGGTGAAGTTCAAGAAAAACTTGACCACTGCAATGCCTGGGAATTAGACACACGTTTGGAGAAAGCCATGGACGCCTTGCGTTGTCCTGATTCTGATGCGCTTGTCAGCACACTTTCCGGAGGAGAAAAACGCCGCGTGGCATTGTGCCGTTTGTTGTTGCAAGAACCGGATGTGTTGTTACTCGATGAACCGACCAACCACTTGGATGCGGAATCGGTGGATTGGTTAGAGCAACATTTACGTCAATACAAGGGTACCGTTATCGCCGTAACCCACGATCGTTATTTCTTGGATAACGTGGCAGGGTGGATTTTAGAATTAGACCGTGGAGAAGGGATACCTTGGAAAGGAAACTATTCTTCTTGGTTGGAGCAAAAACAAAACCGTTTAGCGCAAGAAGAGAAGACGGAATCTCGCCGTCAAAAAACCCTTCAACGCGAGTTGGAATGGGTTCGTATGGCCCCCAAAGCCCGTCAGGCTAAATCAAAAGCGCGTATCGGAGCCTACGAAAAATTGCTATCGGAAGAAAATCGTCAAAAAGAGGACAAATTGGAATTATTCATTCCGGCAGGTCCCCGTTTAGGAAATAAAGTCATCGAAGTACAAGGCGTTTCGAAATCTTTCGGAGACAAATTATTGTATGAAAACGTTAGCTTCTCACTTCCACCGGCAGGTATTGTGGGAATCATCGGACCAAACGGTGCGGGTAAAACAACGATGTTCAAATTGATCACAGGTCAATTACAACCTGACTCAGGAACATTTGAGGTGGGAGAAACGGTAAAATTGGCCTATGTAGACCAGGAGCACAACCAACTCGTTGCCGAAAAATCGGTATATGAAACCATCGCCGATGGAAACGACTGGATCATGTTGGGCGGCAAGCAGGCCAATGCCCGTGCCTATGTCAGCAAGTTCAATTTCAACGGTGCGGATCAAGAGAAGAAAATCGGCAACCTATCGGGCGGAGAACGTAACCGCGTGCATTTGGCGATGATGTTGAAAGAGGGCGCCAACGTGTTATTGCTGGATGAGCCGACCAACGATTTGGACGTCAACACCTTACGGGCTTTGGAAGAAGGTTTGGAAAGTTTCGCGGGATGTGCGGTGGTCATCTCCCACGATAGATGGTTCTTGGATCGCATTGCGACCCATATATTAGCCTTTGAGGGAGATTCTCAAGTCACTTATTTTGAAGGAAACTATTCTGAATACGAGGAAGCCCGCAAAAAGCGTTTGGGAGATGCGGCACCGAAGCGTATTCGTTACAAGAAATTGCAATAGTAGGAATCTACATAAATTACCTAATTTTGTAGCTAAATCGGAATGATATTATCATGACTTCAAGAGAAAAAATTCAAGCGGTGATTGACGAAATGGGCAAGGTGGTCGTTGGCCAAGAACGCCTGATCAATCGCCTATTAGTAGGTCTCTTTACCGGAGGACACG
>JBJTMZ010000094.1:0-3856 GCA_046073805.1 Aquirufa sp. | reverse complement strand
AGGTATTGGGAATAAATTATCCTTGATGACATGAACGCCATCCACAAAATGCATCACCTTCGTCTGCGCCCCACCTGAACAATGCACCATTCCATGAATCTGTGAGCGCATCGCTCCCAAGATCGCTTTGATCACCGGCGCATAGGTACGCGTTGGAGATAAAATCAATTGGCCCACATTCAAAGGTGTTCCCGGAACCGCCTCCGTCAAGGAACACGAACCCGAATACACTAAATCCGAAGGAACCGATGGGTCAAAACTTTCCGGATATTTCCCCGCCAAATAATTCCCCAGCACATCATGGCGGGCCGATGTTAAGCCATTGCTTCCCATCCCACCATTATACGTCTTTTCGTAA
This sequence comes from Aquirufa sp., assembly GCA_046073805.1. GTDB lineage: Bacteria > Bacteroidota > Bacteroidia > Cytophagales > Spirosomataceae > Aquirufa. Next base: position 3,498 of record JBJTMZ010000094.1, on the reverse strand, counting down.
GTCGATTGGCCATCAGACGCCAAACCCACGATCACATCCCCCGCCTGAATATTTCCATTTGAAATCACATCCGAACGCTTCATGCGTCCTATCACCGTACTATCCACAATGATCGTGCGAACCAAATCGCCCACATCCGCCGTCTCACCACCGGTCGAATAAATGCCCAAACCATTCTCCCGCAACATCTCCAATACCTCTTCCGTCCCATTAATAATCTCCGCAATGACCTCGCCCGGAATCAAATTCTTGTTCCGGCCAATCGTGCTCGAAAGCAACATTTGATCCGTTGCTCCCACACAAATTAAGTCATCCGTATTCATCACCACCGCATCCTGTGCAATGCCCCGCCACACCGAAATATCTCCCGTTTCCTTCCAATACAAATAAGCCAACGACGATTTTGTCCCCGCACCATCCGCATGCATAATGTTGCAATAGGCCTCATCGCCCCCTAAAATATCCGGCGAAATCTTACAGAACGCTTGCGGAAATAAACCCTTATCTAATTTGGCAATGGCCTTATGAACATCTTCTTTCGAGGCCGAAACCCCCCGTTGCATGTAGCGATCGGTCGACATATTACGCTTGATTTAATTGTGCAAATTCCTTAGCAAAATACGTCAGAATCACCTGCGCACCCGCTCTCTTAATCGATAATAAACTCTCCAACATCGCCTTCTCCCCATCTAACCAGCCATTCTGTGCAGCCGCCTTAATCATGGCATATTCGCCCGAAACATTATAGGCCGCAATCGGCAAATTAGAATTTTCACGCAAAAGCGCAATAATATCCAAATAGGCCAAAGCCGGCTTCACCATCAAAAAATCAGCGCCCTCAGCTTCATCTAATTCCAATTCGATCAATGCCTCCCGGCGATTCGCAGGGTTCATTTGATATGTTTTCTTATCTCCAAATTTTGGTGCCGACTCCAAAGCATCCCGGAATGGTCCATAAAATGCCGACGCATATTTAGCCGTGTAAGCCATAATGCCCACATTCGAAAATCCTGCTCCGTCCAAAGCCTCCCGCAAATAACCCACTCGGCCATCCATCATATCCGATGGACCGATCAAACGCGATCCTGCCTGAGCCTGCGCAATGGCCATCTTGGCCAAAACAGGTAAAGTCTCGTCATTCAAGATCTGACCATCACGCACAATTCCGTCATGACCATCCGAACTGTAGGGGTCCATCGCCACATCAGTCAACAAAGAAACCTCCGGAAACCGACTGGCAACCGCATGAATCGCCTCCAAATACAAGGAACCTGCACGATGACTTTCTGTCGCCATGGAATCTTTCAGGGACTCGTCTATTTGGGGAAATAAAGCGAAAGAACGAATGCCCAATTGGACACATTCTTCAACTTCCTTCAACAATAAATCTTGCGAATAACGGCAAATCCCCGGCATCGAGGCAATCGGCGTACGCTTTCCCGCTCCCGACTGCACAAACAAAGGAAATAACATGTCCTTAACAGACAGGCGAGTCTCCTCCACCATATCACGAATGACAGCACTTTGACGATTTCTACGTGGCCTTTGTAACATATCGAATGAGTTAAGGCACAAAGGTAGGAATTTATTGCGGCAGTTTGGAAAGGATATCGCTTAATTGTCGCTCCAACAAATGCATTTTATCCAGATGCTGAAGAAATTCAGCCCGCGTGACAAAACCATATCCCACTTGGGTTTGATCGGATACCGAATCAGCCGGCTCCTCTTGAAAAAATTGGCCCAAATCAAATTCCAAAACTTCTGAAATTTGAACAAGTCGAGCAACAGACAACTCAACCAAGCCCCTTTCCAACTTTGAATAAGACGAAAGCGTCATGCCCAATTTCAGCGCCATGTACTCTTGGCTATAACCATGGGAAACTCGGATTTTGCGAATGCGCGATGCGTATGGATTCATACACCCAAGTTAGCATGTCGTATATCCACAAACGTTAGCACTAAAACGACAAAATTTGTCCAATTTGGAAACAAATTATCTATTTGTTGCGTATTTGAATTTTGAGAGAGCTGTTTCATCAACTATTTCCAATGCGCCACCTCCCGAAAAAGATAAACCGACAAAATTTAGAAGCTGACTGATCTCCACCTCCAAGGGTACTGACGACTCCACCCACATGGACCAAAAATCCGTAAGGGCTTCCTCGTAAACCTCCTCCACCAAAGCATAAAAATCTTGTCGGCCATACCCTCGCTTCAGCCGACCATAGCGAGCTTGCATCAGCAACATCACATCCCGCAAGGATTTGGCATGATTAAACTTCCGACGAATCAATAAATCCAAGCCCAAAGCAACCAACGCACCCTTAAAATAAATCGAAACGCGCTTGCCAGGCAAGGATGGCCCATAGCCGTCTAACCACAAGTCGACCGAACTTTCAATTAACGATTGTTTAGAGGCTCCATCCCGTTCAAAATGTAATTTCAGATTACCGGCCAATAAATTCACATATTCTTCCCCGTTAACCACATCCGACGCCCACAAGAACCAATCCCCCAAATAAGTCGTGATTCCCTCAACCACCCATCCGGTATCGAAAATAATGGCCTTAGTATAGTCGTAAGGCAACAACTCCTTCGGACGAATGGTGGCCACATTCCATACATGGAATAATTCATGCGAACCCAAACCGATCAAATCCTCATAGGAATCTCGATCCTCCGGCCCCATGACCATCATGGTCGATCTAGTATGCTCCACCCCATGGTAAAAGGGTTTGGGGCTAATCCACAACATGAAACGATAATCTCGAACCGGAAATTCGCCCATGTAGTCCAATTGATAGGCTGCGAATTTTTGATAGGCTTGCAACAACCGTTCTGAAAAATGAACCTTCGGCCCCACACCCTGAATATAAAAGTTGTTGCGCCCTGACCGCCAAGTTAAGGAATGGATTTTCGGGGCGGCCAAATACGGCGAGTCAACAAGTTCTCTGTATGATTTTATCAGTTTTTTATTTTCATAACTAGCTAACGACCAGGACGTTTCGTACCCCCCCGGCAGCGCCCGATCAGAAAAAATCTCCATCGTACATGGTCGGTTTTCGCCCCGATGCGGAAACAGCAAACAGTTCACAAAATTGATATACACCATCGAATCATCCACCCAAGATCCACCCGCATCCGGCTGCTCCGCATGATATCGATAGGAAATAGTAATAGTCTCCAGCGATTTGACCTCCACGGTCCACGTCGATAAATCTGTTTTCAAAACCACTCCACGATCACTCGTCACCTCGGCAATATTCTTCGCAAAATGTTGAACCTGATAGCGCCCCGGACGCCAAATCGGCAAATGTAATTTCAAAGGCCCCAGTCGGGCCGGCTGAAATGTTAATCGTATATCCAAAGCCTTCGGCGAAGGAAAAATCTGATACGCTAATGTTTTCATGACATCACCTCCTGCAAAACTTGTAAAGATCTCAACTCCCCAAACGACTCCATGTGCAAGCCATAATAATAAATCAAGGCGCGCAAAAT
>JBJTMZ010000093.1:0-5220 GCA_046073805.1 Aquirufa sp. | reverse complement strand
ATTGGGAATATCATCTTTTTCGATGTCTTTGCTGACAATGGTTGGGATGAAAAAATTCCGAATGAGCGGATAATTTGCCGCCGCAATTTCAGAGGGATAGGTTTCCTTCACGCGCTCCATGGGTAAAACCATGTTGGACTGTCCGGAACAAAGCCAGACTTCCCCCCAAAGCACATTGTGAATAACGATGTCATTGACACGAATATCAAATGGCCCTCCTGCCTTAAATGCCGGCAATTGCGCCTGCCATTTTCCCGATTTATCGGCCTGGGTTTTGATGGATTTATTGCGTATGCTGATGCGAATTTTTTCATCGGGACTAGCCCAGCCCCAGATGTGTGTGGCTTGATTTTGTTGTAGCACCATCCCATCGCTTACGAGCGAAGGCAATTTGATTTGGCCAAAAGCCGATGTACAAACGAGAATTAATCCCAAAAGCCAAGCATTTTTCATCGAAATCATTTTATTTGCATCGTTAACTGATTTGAAATTTATGAAATTCTACCTGTCCATTCTATTCTTATTAGGAATTAATCTCATCTCCCTGGCAAAGCCCCAAAAGCTGAAGCATGTGGTTACGATCACGTTCACGGCCAATGCGACAGACGCCCAAATCAAAGAAATTGATTATTCCTTTCAGAGCTTAACCAAATTGGCCGTCGTGAAGGGTTATGAATGGGGTACGGCGGTGAATCAGCGAGATACGAAGTTGCGCCAACACGTGTATGCCTTTACTTTTGATCAAGCCTCCGACTTGGAGATTTATGGCAAGTCAAAAGAGCATTTGGCTCACATCAAAGTAGGTGCGGACATCACGGCTGGGGTCAGTGCGGTGGATTATTTGGTGAACGATTAATCCACAACAAACGCATATTTTCCACTCACTAATTCCTGTACAAAGCTGTCGCCACTTGCCGTCCAGCTTCGAGAGCCTTCTTTGATTTTCGCACCCGGTTTCACGCTTAATCGTAATTCGGCGGTGGTGTTTGCCGGAATCTCAAACGTGTAGATTGTCTGTCCTCCTTTCACCGACCAGCCACTTGCGATCTTCCCGTACATGCTCGTAATATGCCCTTTGGCATGTGTTAAAACGCCCGTCGGATCCGGAACCGGACGCAAATAGAAATGCTTGAAACCCGGCGATTTTTCATCCCGTTGGATTCCCAAGGAATGATTATACATCCAGGCAGCCACTGCCCCAAAGGAATAGTGATTGAACGAATTCATGCTATTATTCCCCCCAAAACCATTCTCCACCGTGTAGGAATTCAATCGCTCCCATATCGTCGTCGCCCCATTCGCCACCGAATACAACCAAGACGGATAGGTCTTTTGGGTCAATAATCGATAGGCCTCGGCGTGTTGATTATTGGCCGACAAGGCTTCGCTGATCGACGCGGTTCCGATAAAACCTGTCATCAAGGAATAAGCTGGCCGTGCCACGCCACCATCATCCGTGTTCGAACGCTTCACCGTTTCCACCAATCCCGCAATCGCATGCGGCTTATTCGCCGCATCAAATATCCCCAATGCCAAAGGTATCGCATAGGACGCCTGCGTGTCCACCAACTGTCCCTTATCGGATGATCCATTCGCCGCCGCCGTATTCGGAGGCCCCATCGTCGTCGTTTTGATCCCCGACTTCACCGATTTATGACTTACAGGATCCATGTAGATCTGGTTAAAGAGTGCTTTGCGCTCAGAAGATTTTTGAGCAAAATTCACCGCATCATCGGCATAGCCCAAAATGGTCGCCACCTTCGCCATAATCTCGTAATTATAGGCTTGGTAGCTCATCCAAAAGGCCGTATTGTCGTTTTTGTTTCCCTCGGGGCTCAACCAATCTCCCAACGGACCTTCATTCAATATCCCCTCCGGCGTTTGTTTAGACGCCAAAAAAGCCACATAACGCTTCATCGCATCGTAGTGTTCCGCCAAAAGCGCCTTGTCTCCATATTGTTGGTAGGTCTCCCATGGCACCACAATTCCCGCGCTGCCCCAAAGTGTCCCGCCAAATCCTCCGCCCATCGGTGCCACATCCGTGAAACGCCCATCCGCGCGTTGCACATCGCGCATGCCCTGTAAATGTCGGCGCATGAAATTGTTCACGGGGGCTAAAAAAGTAGCGGTTTTGGAGAAGACATTGATGTCGCCCGACCAGCCCATGCGCTCATTCCGGGCCGGGGTGTCAGTCGGGATGGACAGAAAATTCCCACGCATCGACCAAGTGATGTTGGTCCACAATTTATTCACCATGGGGTCCGAGGTCTCATACGACGAACTAATTTCTTTGATCGACGAAAGCACAATCCCGGCCACTTGCGGCAAGGCGGGTGCCTGTTCAAGTCCAGTAATTTCCAAATAGCGGTAGCCGTGGAACGTAAAACGCGGTTGGATATATTCATCGCCGCCCTTTAAAACATAGATGTCCTGTGCCAATGCCGCACGTATATTCTCTATCATAATCATCCCTTTTTGAGATGCATATTCCGCCAAATCCGGGTACAACATTTCCGCATAACGCAACGTGATTACCTGACCCGGCTTGCCATTAGGGATGAAGATCTTCGGAAAGCCAACCATGTTTTGACCCATGTCGTAGACATATACGCCTTTGCGGGGTTCTTGAATCGATTGAGCTTGTAGGACCTTGCGCACCTGCACGCGGTCGTCTAATTGCCCGATCAATTGTTGTTTGCTGTACTCGATGTTCTTATCCAAGAATGCCGTTCCTTCCAAAGGAATTGTTGTTGCGTTTTTCCAATTTTTATCGGAATAGCCTGTCGCTGACCAGCCGGCAATCGCAGCCTCTTTTTGGGCATCATAAACCTCGCCCTGGAAGAAACTTCCCACGCGAATCGGGCCATCATTGAAGGTTTTCCATTGGCTTGGATTAGTGGTCACGATTTGCTCGGAGCCATCGGTATAGGTAATAATCAACTTCGCCAATAAGGATTGTCGGTCCCCGAAATAATTCCAACTATCCCCACTATACGTGATGTTTCCTGACCACCAGCCCTCGCTCAACCAGGTTCCCCAGGCGTTTTCACCGGACTGCAAAAGCGAGGTCACGTCGAAACTTTGGTATTGATGGGTCTTGTTGTATTGGGTCAAACCGGGATTAAAATAATCATCGCCCACGCGTTTCCCGTTTAGGTAGAGCTCGTAAATTCCACGTGCCGTGGCATAGATGCGCGCTTTTTTGATGGCTTTTCCTGACGTAGCAAATTGGGTACGCAACATGGGTGTGGCGTGCCGACTCGGATTGGCGACAGCAAAGGAGCCGCTCACTCGAAAGCGTTTGCCATCCCAGTTGGGCCATAAACCGGGATTTTCTTCCGCCACGAAAAGCGTGTTAGCCGGTTGGCGGAAATTCTTGATCTGCACATCCGAAAAATAGGCGGTTTCACCTTCCGGAGCCTGAAAGCCGATTTCGGCCAACATGGGGAAGGAGATGAAATTATTCCCCATGCCTACCGGATTCAGATTAAAACCTGTGGGCGCATATGGGCTCGCATTTTTCGGTGTGGGGTTGACCTTATGTTCTTTATCTACCTGATCGATGTAAACATCATACACGCCAAAATTACAGCTCGCAAAAACGGTGTGTTTTTGGTATTTAGTGGCTTGTGAGATGAGGTTTTGAGGAATTGGGAAATGGTAGAGCGCCTTGTTCGCGTTGTCTTTGGGATCATAGCCCGCTCGGTAAACATTGAAAAAGGCTTGGGTGCTGTCGGAAAGATCAAGCTCAAAGCAAATGTAGGAGCTGTTTTTCGCACTCGCCACGCCTTGAATATTCAGGTTTTTGTTTTGTAAACGCGGGTCATTGGCACCGAAAACGAAGGAGGCTTTTTTGGATTTGGAGGCCTCGTCCAATTGGATTCCGTACTGAAATTTATAGACGGACAGGTAATGGCTGTAAAGCGGCAAATCGTTTGATCCGATCCAAGTCGCTTCGTTCCAAGATTCGTTTAATAGGCCCGTTTCAAAGGATGATTTGGCGTGGGAAACTTGATTTTTTTGGTCCCAGACTTGCAGGGTCCAGGTATATTTTGTGCGCACTTCGAGGGCTTTTCCTTTGTATGAAATGCCAAGGGAAATATCGGAGTTCACTTTTTTACTATCCCAAACAGTTTGATTTTTTTCATCCTGCACGAGGATGCGGTAAGCGATTTGTCGGTCGCCCCGTACGCCTGCTTTACTGAGCATTTGCCAGGAAAAACGCGGTTTGCGTTCGTCCATGCCGAGTGGCCTTTCTTGGTATTCGACTTGGAGTTGGGTGAGGCTAACCTGTGCGAGGCTGGTAAAGGTCAACAAACTCAAGCAAAGGAGTAAAGTAAATTTCATGTTGAATCGGTTTAGAGCTCGAATGTACTTAAAATCTGGATAGGGCCTGTCCCTAAGGGGGGTAGGATGGTTTGGCCTTCGGCCAAATTCCCCAGGTTAAAACCTGGGGATAAAAAATCATGTCTATGACCCTAGACCTCAGTCTGGGGACTGAAGGAAAAGACGGAACATCTTCTTATAACCCTAGGCTTTAGCCTAGGGATGCGAAGCGAGGAGACTTACAAAAACTTGCGAATCTTTAACCAGTTCTCGAAATCATTGATCCAGTTGTCGCTCGCCGTATTGTTTTTACGCATACCAAACCCGTGGCCTCCATTTTCGTACACGTGCAGTTCGCTGGGATGTTTGGTGGCGTTCCACCGTTCGAAGAGTCGAATGCTGTGCGGCGCGAAGCCTAAATTATCGTCGGCCGCTACAGCGATAAACGCCGGTGTACTGGCCTTCGGCATATCTTTTCCAGTTACGGCATCTGCGTAGTGGTAGATGGGGGCGATGAAATTCGGTTTTAATTCTTGTGGTGCGCTCAAAAGCACGTTCATCGTCAGTGTACCACCAGCCGAGAATCCCATGAAGCCCATTTTTTGGGGATCGATACCGAGTTTACTGGCGTTTGCCTTTACATATTTAATAGCTTCAATGCCATCTTGAGTGGCCATTTCGACCACGGGAGCATTAATCTCGTCGAGTTTCTTGAAGTCTTTCATCAAGGGCATCAATTCGGCAAAGGGATTAGGGCCGTTTGATTTCACGACGCGGTAAGTCAGGACGAATGCCGTAATTCCACGCGCGCTTAAAAATTTCGCGACATCATGGCCTTCGGAATCGATGGATAAAATGTGGAAGGCTCCGCCGGGCGCGATGATTATAGAGGTA
>JBJTMZ010000092.1:0-10307 GCA_046073805.1 Aquirufa sp. | reverse complement strand
ATCCTAAAATAGCACCCATATATTAATTGTTTATAATTTTCAAAGTCAAAAGGTTTCCAATATTACCCAAAATAGTAATAAATTGGAATCGAATGTACTTTAATTAAATAGCCCAACTATGCTTAGCCTCCCTAGGAAAGTCAAAATATTCCTCGGTTTATCACTAATCTGTGGAATAACCGGATTTCAAGAAAATGAAAATGTCGATTGGTCGGAGTACTTAGGTGGCCCAGACCGCAACCATTATTCACCGTTGACACAAATCAATGAAAGCAATGTTAAAAACCTTCAAGTCGCTTGGACTTATGCACTCCCTGATTCGGGTCAAATGCAGGCAAATCCGATTACGGTTAATGGCATTTTATACAGCGTAAGTGCTTCCGTTCAAGCCTTTGCATTGGATGCCGCGACGGGAAAAGAAATTTGGCGATTTGGCGATCCATTAAAAAATTGGGCTAGTACTTCCAGAGGACTCGCATATCGTGATGGGCGAATTTTATACACAGCAGGACCTAATCTCTGGGCTTTAGATGCAAAAAATGGCAAGCCCATTGATACATTTGGCGAGCATGGAAAAGTCGATTTACATACTGGATTACCTTCCGTAGCACAAAATAAATTTATCATATCCAATACGCCTGGAACCATTGTGGGTGATGTAATCATCATGCCACTACGCTTATCCGAAGGGGCAGATGCTGCACCGGGCGACATCCGAGCATTCAATATTTACACAGGCAAACTGGCCTGGACTTTCCATACAATCCCATATCCAGGCGAAAAGGGCTACGCAACATTTCCCAAAGATGCCTATCATAATGTTTACACAGGAGCGGCGAACAATTGGGCCGGCATGGCGGTAGATCAAAAACGAGGCATCGTCTTTGTACCCACAGGATCTGCGGGCTATGATTTTTGGGGAGGGAACCGAAAGGGGCAAAACCTTTATGCCAATTGTCTTTTAGCTTTGGATGCAAAAACTGGCAAACGAATCTGGCATTTTCAAACCACGCATCACGATTTATGGGATCGCGATTTACCAGCGCCTCCTAATTTGATCACGGTCACTCGACAAAGAAAAAGAATAGATGCCGTGGCACAAATTACAAAACAAGGCTTCGTGTTTATATTCGACAGAGAAACGGGCAAACCCTTATTTAACATCAAAGAAATCCCCGTGGATCGCAAAGGTCTGCCCGGCGAACAAGTTTGGCCCACACAACCATTCCCTGTTTTACCCAAACCTTTTGCACGCTTATCGAATGAAATTAAACCCAATCACATAAGTCCTTATGCCAAAAACAAGGAAGATCTTAGCCAAATACTCGGCCAACTTAAACGTTCTTGGTATGCGACACCTAGCGAAAAAGGCACCTTGATTTTACCGGGGTTTGATGGAGGTGGAGAATGGGGTGGCGCAGGGGCAGACCCGGAAAAGGGTATTCTCTATATCAATAGCAATGAAATGGGCTGGGTTCAAAAAATGCTTAAAACAAAATCGGCCAATACAAGCACCGGAGAAGGATTATACCAACAAAACTGTGCCAGTTGTCATGGAGCTAATCGCATAGGAAATCCCGCATCTGGCTACCCCAATCTAATTGGAATCGAGAAAAAAAGAACATCCAATTTTATAAGTCTAATCATTAAACAAGGCAAAGGAATGATGCCGGGATTTGGTCACCTCGCAGCCGAAAAACAGCAAGCGATAGCAGCCTATATACAGGGATTAACACCCAAAGAAGTTACATCGAGCAGCAACTCAGCACAGCTCCCTTACCAAATGTCAGGATATAACAAATTCTTAGATCAGGACGGCTTACCTGGATTAAGCACACCTTGGGGAACACTCAATGCCATCGACATGAATACCGGTAAATATTTGTGGAAAATCCCCTTCGGACAAGAACCTGAATTAGTCAAAAAAGGCATACTTGATAATACCGGAGGAGAAAATTATGGAGGCCCTATCATCACGAAAAGCGGTTTGCTCATCATTGCCGCCACGAAAGATGCAACCTTACGTATATACCAAAGCGCAAGCGGAAAACTCCTTGCCTCCTACGCATTACCCTATGCATCATTTGCCACACCTTCCACCTACATGGTCGACGGAAAACAATATATTGTTGTGATTTGTGGCGGAACTAAACTAGGGACACCGAAGGGGAATCGGGTGATTGCGTTTTCATTGTAAGAGGTAAGAGTGAAGAGGTAAGAGGTGAAGGCCTAAGGCTAATTTACTATTAGCCCCAGACTTCAGTCTGGGGTTCCCTAAGCTAAAGCCTAGGGTTATATTTAATAAATAACTGAAAGACACTTCAATCTTCACACTTAACACTTACCTCTTAATAAATATGTCCGAATTTCGAAAACTCGGACAACTTCATGCAAAAAATGAATATGACTTGATTATACTATATTAATTTTGAAATGTGGAATAAACCCATGCAATCAAGATTAATAAACATGCTTAAAAGGATATACGTTTTTGCTGCATTGATACTTATTAGCCAATCAATTCATGCGCAACATTGGAAGTGGACCGTCGGACTTAACAATACCAATTACCAGTACAAAAGTTCCACGGGCGAGTTGATCGATTTCATCAAACCACTTGGTGGCATGCATGCCTCATTTCGATACAACAAGGAGTTGGTGGATACCACCGACCTCATTTCTAAGTTTTCCAAAACGGCTATTTTCTTTGGTAACCACCAAAAACTTGCCAAAATAGCCAGTTTATTCCGTTATGAATTAGGAGCTAACATCAATCAATTCAATGCGACGGGGGATTATCAAAACATCATCTTGAATTATCAAACCAATTTTATCGGCTTACATGCAGCTTTTGGGCCTGAGGTAAAATTATACAAAGGTTTTTCCTTAGCGGTTCAAGGAAACCTAGGCTTACAAAAACTATTTTCTGGAGTTCAGACACAAATTAGTAACAACAAAAACATCAATTACAATTTAGCTGACAATGAAGATTTCAATCCACTCCATGTGATGTTGGGCTATAATATCGAAATCCACAAACTGCTTACCGACAAAACATCGATGTTTATTTCCTATCAAAAAAGTAGCACATTCCATGGATGGTCCGAAGGAAAACCCAGTTTAAATTTTGCACCAACAAGCTTAAGCATTGGCCTTAAAATATCAAAATTCTAAGGTTTAGTACCCAATTAGTTCTTTAAATAGCTCCCGCTAAGGCGGGTTTAATACAATGAAAAAAATAATTCTATTAATTGTTCTACAATTAAGTTTATTCGCGGCATTTGGCCAAAAAAAGGGACTTAATTACCAAGCAGTCATTTTAGATCCTAAAACCATCGAAGTTCCCGGTGTAGCTGTAACAGGCCAGCCGCTTTCCAATGGCAAAGTTTGGGTTCGATTTACTCTCAAGACAAGCTTGGGTGTAGATTATGAAGAAATTCAAAAAACCACGACCGATGAATTTGGCTTAATTTCATTGACGGTCGGAACAGGAATATCCACGGCTTCCGCAAGCAATAATTCCACAGGAACAAGTAAATACAGCAATTTTGATTCGATTATTTGGGATGCCGAATTGAAATCGCTTGTTGTAGCGGTCAACTTCGACGGTGGAAGTAAATTCACCGAGGTGAGTAATCAAAAGCTCAATTTCACCCCCTATGCCTTGTATGCGGAGTCGGTCGATTATAAAAACGTTCGCGACACACCGAAAAACTTAAGTCAGTTCAACAATGACTCAGGTTATTTGGTACCTAAAGATTTGGACCCACTCAAATCCAATATTGCCATAAATGCCAAAGCCATTGCAGATAATCAAGCTAGCAATGAAGGTAAATTTATTGTAGTCAATCAAACCATTGAGGCTTTGGATAAAAAAGTGAAAGCCGATATCACCAATATCAACAATACTTTAGACGATCACAATAATCGAATCAATAGCACCAACAACCAATTAACAAATACAGCTAATGCATTAAGTTCGCAAATTGGTTATGTACAAAATATCACAGAAGCGAATACTAATACATTAAATAACTTAAATCAAACATATGAACCCGCTGCAAATAAATCTGCAGCCACCGATTTAGGTGGGGGTTCACCATCCGATGCATTATTCCCTACACAGCGTGCTGCCAAAACGTATGTGGATAATGCGGTCAGCATCGCTGTTGCCTCAGGTGCACCCGATGCAACGACTTTGGCATCAGGAAAAGTACAATTAACGGGAGATTTAGGCGGAACAGCGACCAATCCCACCGTACCGGGTTTGGCATTCAAAGAAAACGTATCTAATAAATCGACCAACGTATCCGCTGATGCGAGTTCAGATACGAAATACCCATCCGTGAGAGCGATCAAAACCTATGTGGACCAGGCAACGCAAGGTATCGCATTACAAGCGGCTGTCGATGCAAAAGCAGATAAAAACTCCCCTATTTTCACTGGAACACCATCCTTGCCCTCTGGAACAACAGCTGTCACACAAAGTCCGGCGAATAACTCAACGGCCCTAGCAACTACGGCATTTGTACAAGGAGCCATCGCTTCAGCAACCATTGTGGATGCCGATGCAAATACCAAAGGAAAGATCCAATTGACAGGTGATTTAGGCGGAACTGCGGGATCACCTACGGTACCCGCTTTGGCGAACAAAGAAAACATAAGCAACAAGTCAACTGCCACTGCATTAGGTACAAGTGATCAATTATACCCGACCCAAAATGCCGTTAAAACATACGTGGATAACCAAGTAGCCTCGGCAACCATCGCAGATGCGACAGCTTTAGTCAAAGGTAAAATACAATTAGCGGGCGACTTAACCGGAACAGCCGCAGCTCCCGCCATTGCTGCTAATGCGGTAACGAGTGCCAAAATTGCGGATGGAACCATTGCGACAGCAGATATCGCAGATAATGCCATTACAACAGCTAAAATCACGGATTCGAATGTAACAGATGCTAAAATTGCAACGGTTTCCGGATCTAAGGTAACTGGTAACATCAGCGGAAATGCCGCAAATGTTACGGGTACTGTAGCAATAGCAAACGGCGGAACAGGTGCTACAACAGCTGCTGCCGCACTAACAAACTTAGGTGCACAAGCTAGTGCCAATTTATCGACCGATGTAAGCGTCGATGCTGCCTCCCTCACAAAATATCCAGCGGTTAAAACCATGAAGGATTATGTGGATAATTCGGTTGCAGCAGCTACAATTGCTGATGCAACAACGAGTCTAAAAGGTAAAATTCAATTAGGAGGTGATTTGGCTGGTACCGGAACTACAGCCGCAGCTCCTGTCATAAGCGATAATGCGATTACGACTGTCAAAGTGAACGCAGCCGCCATTACCACAGCAAAAATTGCAGATGCTGCCATAACAACTGCCAAATTAGTCGATGATGCTGTGACTACAATCAAAATCACGGATGCCCATGTGACCACTGCTAAAATAGCTCCCAATGCCATCGTAACCGGAAAAGTAGCCGATGGAGCCATCACGAATGCCAAAATTGCTGATGCAACCATCTTAAATGCCAAATTTGGCGAGGCGGTTAGCATAGCTAATGGTGGTACGGGTGCAACGACGGCTGCAGCAGCCCTTACAGCTTTAGGAGCTCAATCGACAGCGAATTTAAGTACGAACTTGACAACCGATGCAGCTTCATTAACGAAATATCCAGCAGCCAAAACGGTCAAAGACTATGTGGATGCAAGTGTGGTAGCTGCTACTCCCGATGCATCAACCACCGTGAAAGGGAAAGTGCAATTGGGCGGTGACTTAGCTGGTACAGGAACAACGGCCGCTGCTCCTATTATTTCCGATAATGCTATCACGACGGTTAAAATCACGGATGCGAATGTGACAACAGCCAAATTAGCTGATAATGCAGTAACTACAGCTAAAATCACAGATGCGAATGTAACAACGGCTAAATTGGCAGATAATGCGGTAACAACCGTAAAAATCACCGATGCGAATGTGACGACAGCGAAAATCGCAACCAGTGCCATCACGACGGCTAAACTAGCAGATGCCAATGTGACCACTGCCAAGTTAGCTGACACAACAGTTACCACGGCTAAAATTGCAAATGCTGCCATTACCAATGCCAAAATCGGGGAAACCATCAGTATTGCCAATGGAGGAACAGGTGCAACAACGGCAGCCGCAGCTTTAACTTCTTTAGGAGCTCAATCAACAGCAAATTTGAGCACCAACATGACCACAGACGCTGCATCATTAACAAAATATCCAGCTGTTAAAACGGTCAAAGACTATATTGACGCAAGTGTGGTAGCTGCTACTCCAGATGCGACTACTAGTGTAAAAGGGAAAATTCAATTAGATGGAGATTTGGCAGGAACAGGAACAACAGCAGCGGCGCCTGTCATTTCCGATAATGCCATTACCACCGTAAAAATCAATGGAGATGCAGTCACCTCAGCTAAAATCGCAGATGGGACCATCGTAAATGCCGACATCAATGCTTCGGCAGCCATTGCAGATACCAAATTAGCCACGATTTCAACTTCAGGAAAAGTCAGTAATTCCGCTACAACCGCTACCGATGCGAATACGGCCTCAGCCATCGTTGCCCGTGACGCAAGTGGTAACTTCACTGCAGGAACCGTAACGGCTAATTTAACGGGATTAGCGAGTAAAGCGACTAACATCAATGGAGGTGGCTTGGGAGATTTACCCTATCAATCCGCAGCGAATACAACTTCCCTATTAACAGGTTCTACGTCCGCAACGAAACAATTTCTCACACAAACAGGAACGGGATCCGTTTCTGCCGCACCAGCATGGGGATCCATTGTAGCTGCCGATATTTCCAATCTTGCTTCGGGTGTAGGAACGTTTTTAACAACGCCAAGCAGTGTTAATTTAGCGAACGCAATTACCAACGAAACCGGTTCCGGAACCGTCGTATTTAACACTTCCCCTACTTTGGTTACCCCAACCATTGGCGCAGCGAATGCCACTTCCGTGGGTTTTGCTGGATCAACTTCCGGAACAGCTACCCTTGCTGCACCTGCCGTAGCAGGAACAACGACGATTACCTTGCCAGGAGCAACAGGAACCTTAGCTACTTTGGCAGGTACGGAAACCCTAACAAACAAGACCTTAACAAGTCCCGTATTAACAACACCTAATTTAGGGGTTCCTTCTGCTATTGATTTGACCAATGCGACAAGTCTACCTGTAGCCGCCATTACGGGAACCCTACCGATTACACAAGGAGGTACGGGAGCAACCACGGCATCAGCGGCGCTAACGGCCCTAGGTGCACAATCAACGGCGAACCTAAGTACAAACCTTAGCACAGATGCGGCATCATTAACGAAATACCCTGCCGTAAAAACCATCAAAGATTATGTCGATGCAAGCATAAGTTCTGGTGCGCCGGATGCTGATGCTACGACCAAAGGTAAAGTTCAATTAGCTGGTGATTTAACAGGTACAGCGGCCTCTCCTGCCATTGCGGCGAGTGCCGTAACTACGGCAAAAATTAATGATGGCGCAGTAACGAGTGCCAAAATCGCCGATGGAACCATTGTCAATGCCGACATCAATGCTTCGGCAGCCATTGCGGATACGAAATTAGCGACCATCTCCACTTCGGGTAAAGTAAGCAATTCAGCTACTACTGCAACAGACGCCAATACAGCCTCTGCGATTGTTGCCAGGGATGCGAGTGGTAATTTTACAGCGGGTACCATTACAGCAGATTTAACGGGATTAGCCTCCAAAGCAACGAACATCAACGGGGGTAACATCGGAGCCATTCCCTATCAAAGTGCTGCGAATACCACGGCTCTTTTAACAGGAAATACCTCGGCAACGAAGAAATTCCTTACCCAAACGGGTGATGGTACAGCGGCTGCTGCACCGGTATGGGCAGGAGTTGCCGTATCGGATATCACAGGAACTTTGCCGGTTGCCAATGGCGGTACAGGGGTAACAACGGCCGCAGCCAATTTAGTCTTTGCGGGTCCTACGTCAGGAGCAAGTGCCGCAGCACCGAGCTTTAGAAGTTTGGTGGCGGCGGATTTACCCGCAGGTTCGACGAATTATGTGATCAATGGTACGACACAGCAAGCGAGTACCAACTTCAACATCAGTGGCGCGGGTACGATAGGTACCGACTTAACCGTTACAGGTAATGCAAGCATTGGTGGAACAGCGACCATCACAGGAGCTACTACCCTTTCCGCCTTAACAGCTTCAAAAGGTGTGTTTACGGATGCGTCAAAACGCTTAACGAGTACAGGAACTTTGGGGACCGATCAAGGCGGTACAGGCATGACATCCTTCAATAGTGGAGGTGCCATGTATGCAACTAGTACATCTGCTTTAACGACTGGAACCTTGCCAACGAGTGCTGGGGGAACTGGATTAACAACATACACCAGCGGTGGAGCCTTATATACCACGAGTACGACAGCCATTACATCAGGAACCTTGCCGATTTCAGCCGGGGGTACCGGATCGACCACTCAAAATTTTGTGGATTTAACGACAGCTCAAACCGTAGCGGGAGCTAAAACTTTCTCATCGACTATCGTAGGTTCCATTTCCGGGAATGCGGCAACCGTAACGAATGGAGTATATACAACGAATAAACTGAGTTCCTTATCAGCAACCACATCTGCGGAATTAGCGGGGGTCATCTCGGATGAATCAGGTTCTGGGGCCTTGGTATTTGCGAGCTCTCCTACTTTAGTGACACCTACATTAGGAGTGGCCTCAGCAACTTCAGTCGCTTTTGCTGGTTCTACTTCAGGTACCGCAACGATTTCAGCTCCGGCGGTAGCAGGTACCAGTACTGCAATCACTTTGCCAGCAGCATCGGGTACGTTAGCGACGTTGGCAGGAACCGAGACCCTGACCAATAAAACATTGACCTCTCCTACCTTCACGGCACCCGCTTTAGGTACACCTGCTTCAGGAACCTTGACCAATGCGACAGGTTTACCCTTGTCAACCGGTGTGACGGGGACCTTGCCTTTGGCAAATGGTGGAACAGGCCAAACAACCAAAGCAGCCGCTTTTGATGCCTTATCTCCAATGACCACCGCAGGGGATATCATCTATGGGGGAACGAGTGGAACGGGTACACGTTTAGGTGTAGGAACCAATGGGCAATACCTAAAATTAGTTTCAGGTGCGCCCGCTTGGGCGGATGTAACTGCTATTGGCTCTTTAGCAGCTATTGGATCAACACCGAATGCGAATGGAGCTACGATTTCAGGTACAGCTTTAAATTTAGAACCAGCCAGTGCAAGTTACGGAGGGGTTGTTACCACAGGAACGCAGACCTTTGCGGGTGTTAAAACCTTTTCAGCTTCTGCCACAGCAGCTTCAAATTTAGCTAGAGGCTCCATTTTTTCGCCAACATTAACTGCTGCAGCTTCAGGAGATGTGTTAGTAGGTGTAGATATTAATCCAACTTTTGTTCCTGGCAGCTATTCACCATCTTTGTATGCATTGAGAGTACAAGGATATTCTAATTTCCTTAAAGAAATTACTGTGAATGGAAATACTTTTGGTACCGGTGCTAATACTACCGCAAACTCAAACATAGCAATAGGAAATGGAGCGCTTTTAAGTGCAAGTGCAACTGGTTTCTCTAATGTAGCAATTGGATCTAATGCGTTAAGGTATTTAAGCGTAACTAATGGGGGTTATAATACGGCTTTAGGAGATAATTCGCTGTCAGGATCTACTAACTCGGGAATTAATAATGTGGGTGTAGGAAATAGTGCCCTAGCAAATAATACGACTGGTGCTCAAAATGTTGGGATTGGTACAAATGCTTTGAAAGGCAATACGACAGGTAATAATAATGTGGCAGTGGGGTATCAATTTAATTATGTAGCAGCCACAACTGGTACTGAAAATGTTTCTGTTGGTTCTAATGCCTTAAATGCTTTGACTAGTGGGGGTAGTAATACCGCAATTGGTAGTAGAACATTACAATCAAATACTACAGGAGCTTATAATGTTGCATTAGGTGCATATGCATTAAATAGCAATACTACAGCTAATAATAATATTGCAATTGGATATCTGTCTCAACAATTTTTAAATGGCACTATAAGTCCTGCAGGAGCCAATAATATTGGAATTGGCTATATGTCTGGTTATTATGCTGGTTCTGGTTCTTCTAACAATACAACAACTCAAGGTTCAGTTTTTATTGGTTATGATACAAGACCTTTCGCTGATGGAGATAATAATGAAGTTGTCATTGCTGGTTATAAAGGATCTACACCTAATGCTGTTGGTTTAGGATCAAATA
>JBJTMZ010000091.1:0-24718 GCA_046073805.1 Aquirufa sp. | reverse complement strand
TAAAAAAGGAAATTAATGCGGATACTAATCACGGGCGGTACTGGATTTATTGGACAGGCTTTACAGACTTATTTACATGCGTTGGGCCATCAAACGCGTGTGCTGTCTCGTAAAGATGGCTGGGATATTCAGCGGGCTTATTTAGCAGAAGATGCATTCGAAAATATTGATGCCATCGTGCATTTGGCGGGTGCGGGGATCGCAGAAGGTCGCTGGACCGAGGCCCGCAAAAAAGAATTAATTCATTCTCGTGTGGCTTCGACGCAGCTTTTAGCGGAGGCCTTGAAGAAACGCCAGCATCGGGTACATACCTTTGTTTCTGCTTCGGCGATTGGGTATTACGGGGCCGATTCCGGGGAAGTGATATGTACTGAGACGAGTCCTGCCGGGGATGATTTTTTAAGTGCATGTACACAGGCATGGGAACAAGCAGTGGATACCATTCAGGGACCTCGGGTGGTGAAATTGCGAATAGGTTTGGTGTTGGGAGCGAATGGGGGGATTTTCCCGGTTTTGGCCCGACCGATTCGTTGGTTTGCCGGGGTAATTTTAGGACGGGGAACGCAGGGGCAATCGTGGATACATATTCAAGATTTGGTGAAGATATTTGCCTGTGCCTTGACGGATGAACGTGCTGAAGGCGTATATAATGCCGTAGCACCGGAGCCGGTGACACATGAGGAGATGACGAGACAAATTGCGAAAGCTTATCGGCGACCCATTTGGTGGCCGCATGTGCCTGCTTGGGCATTGCGTTTGGTATTGGGGGAAATGTCCGTTTTAGTGACTGGAGGAAATTTTGTTTCGTCGGAGAAAATACAAAAAGACTTACAATTTACGTTTACTTATACACGCCTCGCGGAGGCTTTAAAAGAGATTATTCATGTCTAAAACCATTCTTGTTTATTGTGGCTCTTCCAAAGGGCATAATCCCATTTATGAAGCGGAGGCGAAGGCCTTGATGCAAGCGTTCAAAAAGCATGATTGTAAATTGATTTTTGGTGCGGGAAGTGTGGGCATTATGGGTGTTTTGGCGGATGAATACTTACGGTTGGGCGGACATGTCATTGGGGTAATTCCTTCGTTCATGGAGCCTTGGGAGGTAAAACATACAGGGATTCAAGAATGCTATGTGACAGAAACCATGCATAGCCGGAAGCAAAAGATGGCGGAATTGGCGGATGGCGTGATTGCTTTGCCTGGTGGATTTGGGACGTTGGATGAATTGTTCGAGATGTTGACCTGGAAGCAGTTGGACCTTCATCAGATGCCTATTTCCATGTTAAATACAAATGGCTATTTCGATCATTTGATTGCCCAATTGCAACATATGGTGGATGAAGGATTTTTGAAGTCCCCGAATTTGGAGGCCTTGCAAATTGAAACGAATCCGGAGCAATTGGTGGATTATATCATGGCGTATGAGCCCGAGAAAATGGAGAAAAAATGGATATATCGCGGCTAATTGGCTTGTTTTTATTGGTGGCATTCATGGGTTTCGGACAAAAAAAGCCGGAGAATCTAGGATCTGCCGTGAACAGCGAATTTGCGGAATTAAATCCGGTGATGGCGCCCGATGGGAAGACCTTGTATTTTGGTCGGAAGAATCATCCTTCCAATCGTTTCGGAACCCAAGGTTCGGAAACGGTGGCGGGTTCGCAGGATATCTGGTATAGTGAACGCGTAGGGGACGTGTGGAGTACGGCCAAACGTATGCCGGATGTATTGAATCGGGATCAATACAATACGATTTTATCGATTTCTCCGGATGGTCAAACCATCTTATTGAAGGGTGCCTATATCAACGGGGTATATGAATCGCGGGGATTTTCGATTGCGAATAAAGTGGTGGGTGGTTGGTCGATTCCGGAGAAGGTCCAGATTCCCGGCTATGAAAAATTGAGCCGAGGGAAGAATGAATATGCGTACCTGTCGATGGATGGGAAGGCCTTGTTATTGGCATTTGCCGAGAAGAAAAATAGTGACCGAGACGATTTGTATGTGAGCTTGTTGGGGGATTCAGGCTGGTCTAAACCCATCAACTTGGGCGAGGGAGTAAACACCGAATTTTCGGAAACAACCCCTTATTTGGCGGCGGATGGAAGAACGATGTATTTCTCCTCGGACCGTCCGGGGGGCTTGGGTTCGCAAGATATTTACCTGACGAAGCGTTTGGGGAATGGCTGGACTTCCTGGCGGAAACCGGTGAACATTGGGCCGCCGGTGAATACGACGAATTACGATGCGTATTATACCTTGTCTGCAAAAGGAGACTATGCTTATTTCTTATCGAGTTCAGAGAACGGGAAGAAGGATATCTATCGGATAGCTATTGAGCCGGAACCGGAGGCTCCTGCGGTCGTGGAGGCGAAGCCTGTTCTCCAACAAGATGTCAAGTCGAGTCCGCGAATTGTTTCGTCCGAGACATCGGAGGCGGTGGTCTTACTTTCGGGCAAGGTGAATGATGCGAATGGAAATGTTCCCAAAGGGGCGTCGGTCAGTTACGAGGATTTAAAGACAGGGAAAATTATAGGTCAGGCGATTCCGGATCCAGGAAGTGGACAATATAAATTGGTTTTACCTTATGGGATTAATTATGGAATAACGGCAAAGGCTGATGGTTTTTTACCAAGTTCCCTGAATCTTGATTTAAGTCAAATGCGGGGTCGCTATTTGGAGTTGGATGGGCGAGATTTAGCGATGGCTCCCATCGCCAAGGGGAGTACCGTTACGGCCAACAACCTCTTTTTCGAGTTAAATAAGGCGACCTTAACACCAGAATCCGAGCCGGAATTGAAGCGGATGGCCCAGGTAATGATGGAGAATGTGTCATTGCGGATCGAGATTTCAGGACATACGGATAACACGGGTACGGATGCCATTAATGATGCCTTATCACAGGCGCGTGCGGATGCGGTGAAGAATTATTTATTGAACGCGGGGATTTCAACGAATCGTATTCAAGCGAAGGGCTATGGATCGAAAAAACCGAAGGTTTCCAATGAGACGGAGGAGGGACGCGCGCAGAATAGACGGGTGGAGTTTTCGATACTTTAGTAGATTGTAGCAACGCGACACGTCGCGGCTTGTATAAACAAAATAGACGCGAGGTATCGCGTCTCTACAAAGGTTTTACCACTTACTTCTTTTCTAAATATTCCCCTGGCGAGCAATCCATCTCAGCTTGGAAGGCGGAATAGAAACTTGAACGTGAGCTAAATCCTGCCATTTGGCCAATTCCTTCGATGGAGAGGTGTTCAAAGTCCGATGAATTCATGAGTTGGAGCGCATATTGAATGCGAAGGGTCGTTTTCAATTTGGGAAAACTTTGTTTGAACAAAGCGCGTAGGCAATAGGATATGTGGTGTTGTGGAACTTTCAGGGCTGCGGCCATATCGCCGATGGAGAAATCTGGGTTCAAATAGGGCTTTTCGTCGGCCAAATAAGCATTGATTTGATCTCTAAGTTCGATGAAAGGATTATCCTCATCTTCTTCGTCGAACGCATTTTCATCCATTTTTTGTTGGATAACTGAGGTTTTCGTTTTGCGCGATTGGGCAATTTCGGTATATATGGGAAACCCGTAAAGGATTTGAGGGAAAACCAAAAGACTTAAGGAGAGCAAAAGAAACATGACTCCCCCTAGATTGTGTACTAAATTCAATGCACTATAGGTCTCTTTGGGCGTCTTTTGAATGAAATCGGCTGTGATCATCCCGAATGCAATCAATAAAATAATCAGCGTAATGAAGAACATATTCAACCAGCGGTAGGTCAACAGGTATTGCTGGGTGGGGATGGATTTTTGGACGGCTGGCCGGTATTTCCAAACTCGATAATAACTTATCAAGGTGTAAATCATGAGGGAACTGATCCGCATGATGTAATTAACGACAATGGGGAAAATGACATTGACCTGCATGAATTTTAGTTGATTCATGTCGGCTAGAATCACGCGTGCGTTTTCTAATTTCGCTGCAAATGGAGTTAGATAATAGGGAATATTACCTAAGAATACGATAATCGCAGGAATAAAGTGCAGAAAATCGATGGGTTTTAAAATGTAGGCATCTCGAATAATCCCACGCACATAAAAATAGATCAGCGGGCCGGCCAACATCATGAAGGGGGCAAAATGTCCGTAAAAAATCGCGAGCCAAAATGGAGAATCCCCAAAGACGGAAAAGTAATGCGTTAGGCTGTAGATGGAAATGATAAATAAAAATAGACCGAGATAAACGGTGTTTTTGTTCTCTCTCCAATTAAAGAATAAGAGAATAATCGAAATAAATAAACTTAAAAGGGCATTAAATAAGAACATGTATTATTTAATCGAGCTATTTTAGAACAAGTACAAAATTATTAAAATTAGTCAAAACATAGCCGCTCTGTCCGAATTTTTAAAAGTAGGACATGTACTTAATTTAAAATAAAGTTTATAAACTTCAAAAGTGTGACCTTTGTTTTGCGTAATCCTAGTTCTAATATTTATAAATGAAATTTCGTTCAAAGCTGCTCTGCGTGCTTCTGGTTCTCATTGGCGCACTTCATCAACAAACTTTTGCTCAAACCGTCAATTACATCATTAACCCAGCCACTGACGGCGGGTTTGAAGGGAATCACGGTTGGACTTTTTTAAATGGGATTCAAGCCAATCAATGGCAGGTAGGTCCAGCAGTGAAAACGGCGGGCTCTAATGGGGCCTATGTTTCCAATAATGTGAATACGCAAGCATTGACAAGTCCCCAGGCAGGTAGCTCTATTGTCTACATGTACAAAGATATTGTTGTCCCTGCCAATGCAAATTCTATCGAGTTATCATTTAAATGGAAAAATCCAGACGGATCATCTTTTCCTCCGCGTGTCCTATTCTTACCTGCTGATCAATTACAATACTTACCCACAGGG
Organism: Aquirufa sp.; assembly: GCA_046073805.1. Taxonomy (GTDB): domain Bacteria; phylum Bacteroidota; class Bacteroidia; order Cytophagales; family Spirosomataceae; genus Aquirufa. Next base: position 19,810 of record JBJTMZ010000091.1, on the reverse strand, counting down.
GGAGATTTTTATCGAACAGCCACAGCAGCTTTTACTACGTTTTTGCAGAATCAGACCAATTGGCAAACCTATACGAACAGTAATCCCTTACAGAATGATCGTTCGTCTAGTTATTTGCTTTTTGGTGGATATAATTTAAAACCGGGAACGACCTATCGTGTCGTATTTGAGTGGGCAGCTTTAAATCAGAACTATTACATTCAAAATCCGCCCATTTGTACATTACCTACTTCAGTTAATTTGGTTGCGACTGGAAACAATGTTGTTTATGATTCGAACAACCGACAGCTTGTGCAACCAAATACAGCTTATACATTTCACCTTGATTTAATTGGCGGTGGCGCCAATTATTTGATCCAATGGAATATCGATAACAATATCGCGACCCTTGTTTCGGGACAAGGTACTCAAGACATTACCCTTTTAACGAATGCGACTTTGCCGAGTAATTCCACGTTTAGTTTTGGAAGTTATCGCGTATTTTGCCCAACTCCTACCTATACGTTTGGTGGTTATAATGGGGGTAATTTGGCAATCGATGAAGTTGCCCTAAGTTATGTTGCAGCGCCTATTATTTCGGGCGTATCTGTAAACAATGGTACAGTTGGGAGCTCTGTGACCTTAACGGGGCAGTTTTTTGGTGATAATGCCGCTAATAACATTGTTTACTTGGGGGGCTCAAAATGTACGATAACATCGGCAAGTTCCACAAGTATCACTGTGACCGTGCCTTCTCATGCCAAGTATGATTTTTTCTCTGTCTTGAATACCGCAACAGGTTTGTTGGCATATTCGAAAACCAAGTTTATGCCCAAAAACACGGCATTGCTTAATGCCAAATATTCTGGGCTTGCTAATACTTCTTTTGCATCGCCTGTTTCATTTACTATTCCCTTGGCATTAAATCCTTCGCAGCGCTTTTCCATGGTGGATGTGGATCAAGATGGTAAATTAGACATTGCCTCTTATTCTTCCGCAGGCGTTCCGCAGGTTCTACGGAATACTGCAACTGCAGGCCAAGTCAATTCGAGTACTTTTGCTGCAGTTACTGCAGTTGGAGGAGTCGCTAAAAGTTTGTCGCCAAATGCTTCAAGTGCCATGATGACGGCCGATTTAAACGGTGATGGTAAGATGGATCTGGCCACGAGTAATGGTCGAAGTGCGACAGGGGCTTATGCAAACATGAACTCCAGTTCGAGCGGTTCCGTGGGTTTGAGTGGATTCGCGAGTATCGGTGCCGCGAATGGAGACTATTTTGTAGATGCTGCCATGCTTCCTTTGGATATTAATAATGATGGCAAGGTGGATATATTCGGGTTAAATGGCCAAAGTATTCTGAACACGTATTTTTCAGGGTATTATTTAACTCAAAATACCTCCTTGGGAGCTTCGTTCACGAGTATAACGGGTAAGTCGTCCAATGCATCCGTTTGTAAATCATGTACAGATAATATTCTTTTTGGTCCCGTTTATGCTGCGGATCGTGCCGACTTGAATGGCGACGGAAAGGTAGAAGTTGTAGTGGCAGGGAAAGGCGTTTCGATTCTCAATAATGAAACTCCAGCGGGATCATTGACATTGCCTGAGTTTAAATACAACAACTTTAATATTACTTTTCCTCAAAATGACGGAACGGCGAACTCCGTTAAAATTGCTGATTTTGACGGAGATGGTCGGATGGATGTAGTCTATAGCAATGATGCGAGCAATTCAGTTTCTGTCATGCGTAATACCTATTCGAGTACTGGAATTTTGAGCTTTGCGAATGCTATTCATTTCGCAACACCTGATTTGCAGAATACGTATATGTTGGCCGTAGGAGACATGAATGGCGACGGGAAGCCAGATATTATTGTTTCCGATTATTCTGCTGCCGGAGGATTTAGTACAAAGATTGCTTACTTGGAAAATACCTCATCAGTAGGTAGCATTTCGTTTGCCTCTGAGGTGATGGTGGCATCAACGGCTAATCGCGTTTATTCACAGTTGGAGCTTGCCGATGTAGACGGCGACAATAAATTGGATATTGTAGCCAGTCAAACAGCGGGAAACATCGACGTATATCGCAACATGACCGGTGAAGCAGGGGCGATTGGCTCGGATCAGAGTATTTGTGCATTTGCCACACCTGCTGCATTTTCAAATTTGGCAGCAGCTACGTATACCGGAGGAACCTTAACATATAAATGGCAAAGATCAACTGACGGAGTCAATTATTCCGATCTTTTGAATTCAAATTCAACCTCCTTTACTTACGTTTCAATTGCTCAAAAACATTGGTTTAGACGCGGAGTGACTAACCCGGGGGATTCCAACAATTATTATTTCACCCCGCCTGTCATCGTGTCGGTGACTAGTTTGCCAACGATAGATGCGGTAGTAGGGGGCGAGCGATGCTCCACAGGCACGGTTGACCTTTCTGCATCGTCCTCAGCAGGAAGTACATTAGAATGGTATGCTGCATTAACAGGTGGGTCGGCTTTGGCGACTACTTCGACCTTTACAACGCCAAGCATAACATCTACGCGCTCTTATTATGTGGGAGCCGTTACCTCCAATAATTGTCGTTCAGCAAGTAGAACCGCAGTACAGGCAACGGTGAATACAACCTTACCCGCTATTTCTTCGACAAATAGTTTACAAGCGAGTAGCACACGCTGTGATGCAGGCTCGGTAACCCTAACGGCAACTGCCTCAACGGGTGGTGTAACGATTAATTGGTATTCTGCGGCGACAGGGGGGACTTTATTGGGAACAGGAGCATCATTTGTTACACCTGTCATTTCTACAACTACGACCTATTATGCCCAAGCGACTAACTGTATTGGGACCAATACCAACCGGACCGCTGTCGTGGCAACGGTACTCAATACCCCTTCTGTAACTTCAGTGACAGGTTCAACTGTTTGTCAGAATTCTATAGGAACATTCAGTGCAGTGCCTTCTAATGGAGGAACAAATATACGTTGGTATGACGTTGCTACCGGAGGCACATTTATTACTGCTAGTTTATCAACCTCAGTTACCTTAACCGCTAATACTACGCGATATGCGGCTGCCTTCTCAACAGCAAATGGACTTTACTGCGAAAGTCCTAGAACAGCTGTAACGAGCAACATCATAACTTTGCCAACGGTTGCGAGTTCAACAGGAGCGTCGATATGTAAGCCAGGTACGGCCACCTTAACTGCGACCTCTTCAACGGGAACCATCGTTTGGCAAAATCAAGGCGGCGGAGTTGTGGGGACAGGAAATACTTTTGTAACACCTGTTTTGGGGGATATGCCTCGTTCAAGCAACCCGATACCAACATATTATGCTGTGGCAGTGAGCCCGGCGGGCTGTTACAGTTCTCCAAGAACTTCTGTCGCAGTCACCTACACGGGGGCGTCGATTCAAAATACGATTTCGGACTATGCATTTATTACCAACTCGACCAACCAAAAAATTGTTGCCGGGGGTCTAAGTGGACAGGCAACTTATGTTTGGCAGCGAAGTGCTGATGGGGGTGTGACGTATTCGGATGTAACAGCTAGCATGGACGGCATTACGTATTCGGGCACAACGGGCACAACGGGTACTACTGCCACACTGACCTTGTCAACAGTGAAAAAGGAGTTTAGTGGATTTAAATATCGAATCGCTTTAACAGCCTCGGCGGGCTGTATTTCTTATAGCAATGGTTCCACCTTGAATGTTGCCGATGTATTTGGCACTTGTTCAAATTCATATTCGGTCAATAACTACATAAATTATTCAGGTATTACCTATTTAAGTCCTTCATCAGGATCATATAGTGTTCCGGGAGATCAAGGAACCTATGATTACAATATGAATTGGGTTTATCCTGATGAGACTTACTATTTCAATTCTGCTAGCCATGGTTATTTAACTGACCAAGGACAATACGGGGGCTACGATTTGAAGTCGGGTATCAAAGCGAATCAAATTATCTTAGATTTTGGTTCTATCCATCGAATCAATGCGATGGTTATTGGGGGAATTGGAGGCTATACACCAGACCCAACATCAACTTATGCGAGTGTTGGCGGAGTATTTGGCTTAGATGATTGGAATGGGGGCTCGATCGAATACAGTCCGGATAATGTCAACTGGTACACGTTGTTCAGTAATGTGGGGGATACAGAATATACCTCATCTTTAAATCAGGGTAATGGAAATCTTCCGGACCGAACATTTCCTGAAGTTGAGGCGCGCTACATTCGAGCAATAAAATATGGCTCTGGCGCTGGATTAGGTCATTTACAATTCAGGGGATACGCAACGAGTATTGTCCCTTTAATTAAAACCGCACCATCAAATATTACAACGAGTGAGGGTGGTTCAGTTTATGTAGCCGTTACTCCGTTCTCGCCGAGTTCATACATTACCTCTGATTCATGGTCTAATTGGGGATCGATTTTAGAGATAAATCCTGTATCTAGTTTCAATGCTGGGACATATACATATACTGCTACTGACGCTAATGGCTGTGAAGTATCTACAAGTCTCATTCTTTCCGTTGTGGCTCCATTTTATTCGTCTGCAACTGGAGCTGCAGGTCAGCTGCAGAATTTGGCGAACTGGGGATCTAATACCAATGGTATTGGGCCTGCTGCTCCTAGTAATTTTACTTCCGTATTCTTGTTAGCCAATGGAGCAGGAGGGTCTTATTCATTTGCTTCTGATTGGTCCGTACCTGGGAACTTGCGCTTGAATGGGAAGGTCTTGACTTTAGGAACAAAAAATTACACGGGAGGAGTAGTTTCTGATGGTGGGGCTAATTTGAATGCATCAGGTCTTCTTTCTTATGTTAATACGAACAGCACAGGCGTGTTGAAATTGCCGGTAGGCAGTTTTGAAACGAAATTCCCTATCGGGGTGGGTAATGCTTATGCGCCTGTAAGCCTAGTGAATAATGCAAGTGCGTCTGAAATTTATACTGCTCGTGTGGCTTCAGGAGTATTATCTGCGGGAACTTCAGGAACGGCATTAACCAATGTCGTGAATAAAACCTGGTATTTAGGGAAAACATCTGCGAATTCGACTGGAACGGGAACGGATTTGACCTTTAGTTATGATCCAGCAGATGTGAACGGGACGGTGACCAATCCAACATTATATAGTTACGTCGCAGGAAGCTGGGTTGCGCAAGCGGTAGGTTCGAGGAGTTTTGGTGATGACCCAGTGAATTCAAATCCTAGCAATTCCACGCCTTACAAACAAGTGACGTTCCAAAACTTTAAAGGTACGATGAATCTATCGGGATCCCTGTTTATGATCGGGAATCCTTCGCCAAGTATCAGTTCATTCACACCGACTAATTCCGGCGCAGGGACCTCGGTCGTGATTACAGGTTCCGGATTTACGGGTGCTACAGCGGTGACTTTTGGAGGTACGCCAGCAAGTTCGTTTACGGTCAACAGTGATACACAAATCACCGCAGTGGTAGGTGCCGGCACTTCAGGTTCTGTTGTAGTTACTGCACCTGGGACATTCTCAACCACCGCATCTTTAGCTGGATTTACCTTTGCACCAGCTCCTACCATCAGCTATTTCTCTCCGATTCGAACAGGTGCTGGGGCCACCGTAACGATTAAAGGAACCAATTTAAGTACAACTACGGCGGTGAGTTTTGGGGGTACTGCTGCTTATAGTTTTTCAATTGTAGATAATAATACAGTTACAGCTGTCGTACGCAATGGATCTTCTGGAGCCGTGAGTGTCACGACTGCCGGGGGGACAGCTTCCCTATCGGGCTATACCTTTGGCGCAGCTTATAGTTCAATCGATTTGTTGGCCGGTTGGAATCAAGTGGCAACGGCTTCCGCAAGCTATCCTTTGGGGGCAACCTATAAGAAATCAGGTGTTGTAAGTGTAGCTACGACAACGGCATCCAACATGTCGGGCAACGCATCTACCAATAACCAATGGTCGCATGGCAACACATCTGCAAGTTTGGCGGTGTCAGCATCTACTCCTACGCTTTATTATTCTGTTACGACTTCTCAGGCGACTAAATTTACACGATTTGTCCTAGGGGGGTTGAATATTGCGGGAACAACAAAGCTTCAATTGCGCTCGAGTGTGGATAATTTTGCCAGCTCATTGGGGGAATTTAAGTCGGCCGGGGGAGCTGGATTTGGATTAACGTCTGTCGACCTTTCGTCACTTCCAATTCAAGCTGCTGGAACGATTGATTTTCGAATTTATGCCTACAATGGGAATGGCGATTTAATTACGCTGAAAGATGGGAATGCTTATTCGGCAACTGATAATACGAATCCAACGTTGAGTGATGCTTACAATGTAATGGTTTATGGAGCATCTCAAGTTGCACCTACTCTTGGTTCGCTAAGCAATATGACCAAAATGGTTTCGGATCCTATCTTTTCGATACCAACACCCGCATCAAATAGCAGTGGAAGTTTTGTTTATACAAGCTCCAATACCGCCGTTGCGACCGTTTCTGGAAACAGTGTGACCCTCGTGGGGCCAGGAGTTACGACGATTACGGCCAAACAAAATGCAACAGAAGATTATTCAGAGGCGAGTACTACCTTTACCTTAACGGTTACCAAATATGCGACCATTCGGATGTTGCCTATTAACCTATTAATAGGTGATCCATATAGGGTCATTTCCGCAACTTCAGATTCTCCGGGAGCGATGTCTTATAGCGGGGGAGTTTCTGCATTTATATATACTGTTGCAAATTATTCAGGAACTTGGAGACTTACTCCGGGATCGCAAGAAGGCGCAGGGCCAATAACCATCACGCAAGCCGCAAGTGGAGATTTTGCTGCGACCACAGCTTTGGTTCAAGTGACCGTTTCAAGCCCCTCTAAAACAGCTACCTCATTAAGTTGGATTTCAAGCCTGAATAAAACAAAGGGTATGCCATCTTTTGCTTTGCCGGTTCCGACGTCCAACAGCGACGGCGCATATACCTACACGTCTAGCAATCCTGCAGTCGCGACTATTTCAAGTAATATAGTAACTATTGTAGGCGATGGGATAAGCATGATTACGGCAAGTCAAGCATCCACATCTATTTATCGAGCCGGGATTGTTAGTTTCCCTTTAACAGTTGGATTGGTATCCAATGCAACACCTACCTTAACTTCTTTCCCGAATCTAACCAAGACAATCACGGATGGCACATTTAATCTAACGGCCCCTACATCAGCGAGTTCTGGATCATTTACTTATGTGAGCTCAAATCCTAGTGTGGCGAGTATTTCAGGAAATACCGTTACCTTGTTGCGTGTCGGAACCACGACCATTTCTGCGATTCAAGACCCAGCAGCTGGCTATAATAGTGCAGTCATTACAGCCACGTTAACAGTCTTAAATCAAGATGTCCCAGTCTTTACATTTGCCCCAAGTGCTAGTTGGCGTCGCGGCGTAAGCATTTCAAATTTGACCCCAAGCTTCGTTTCGGGTGCCGCCGCAACTTCGTATAGCATTGCGCCACCTTTACCAGCGGGTTTAAGTTTTAATACATCTACAGGTAGTATCACAGGTACCCCTCAAATACTTAGCACCGCGCGGGATTATACCATTACAGGGTCGAACGTGGGTGGTTCTACGAGTGTGACGACTAGCCTAGCAGTCTTGGAACCTGCGCCAGACAGCTTACGAATTACGGTTCCAAGTATCTTCTTATTAGGACAATCCATTACGCCGATTAGTCCAACAAATACCGGTGGCGTTGTCAGTTCTTATACCATTAGTCCAAGTTTACCTGGCGGTTTGGTATTTGATACATCGACAGGAACAATTCTGGGAACGCCATCTGAATTGAAGTCGGCCACGACCTACACCATTACAGCGACTAACTCAGGAGGCTCGACGAGTACAAGTTTCAGCTTTGCCGTGAATGATATCGCCCCAACTGCGATGACCTATGCCTCTCCAGTGGTCTTGGAGCGTGGAATCACCATTTCTCCGATAGGACCAAGCACCGCAGGAGGAACCATCACGAATTATACCATTAGCCCGAGTTTACCAACAGGCTTAAGCTTACATAGTAGCACAGGTATTATCTCGGGAACTCCTACAGTCGTATCAGCTCGGACGACTTACACGATTGTGGGATCGAATACCACAGGCTCGATCACCTCAACGATGGACATTCTCGTGAATGATGCCCCTCCTGTGAATTTCACCTATCCTACTCCTCCGATTTACTATTTAAATACGGCTATTACTCCGCTGACTCCTACCAACAACGGGGGAACTCCATCTGGATATAGCATCTCTCCTGCTTTACCCGCAGGTCTGACGTTTAATACCAGCACCGGGGTTATTTCAGGAACACCAACGGCCATTACGGCCACCGCAACCTATGTGGTAACAGCTTCAAACTTTGTGGGATCCACTTCTCAGAATGTGGTGATTGAAGTCAAGGATTATGCTCCGGTGAATTTGGCATATCCATCAGCGACATTGACGGCAACGAAAACGGTGGCCATTAGTCCACTAACCCCAACCGTTGGCGGAGGCTCCGTGATTACTTACACTGTTAGTCCTGCATTGCCGGCAGGTTTAACCATTAACTCAAGTACCGGTGTGATTTCAGGTACGCCTACAGCTTTAAGTCCTTCGGCGAATTATACCTTGACTGCGAATAACGGAACAGGGTTCACCACATTTGCCATGAACATTACCGTGGTTGATGTAGCGCCATCGCAATTAAGCTATGCGACACCGGTAGGTCTAGTTCGCACACAGGCCATGACTAACTTAAGCCCGACTGTTCAAGGGGGAGCGATTGTTTCTTACTCAGTTTCTCCGGCGCTGCCAGCAGGATTGAGTATGAATACGACTACCGGGGTGATTTCAGGTACCCCAACTGCCGTGACGGCTCAGGCAACGTATACCATTACTGCTACGAATACAGGAGGTTCGACGACCTTTGGTGCGGTGATTCGAGTTTATGAATTTAATGACCCTAACTTGGATTCAGACGGTGACGGTATCATTGATTCTGCGGATCAATGTCCTTTGCTGTTCGGTACGGCCCAGCTAAACGGTTGCCCTGTAGATAGTGACGGAGACGGCTATTTTGATAGTATTGATGATTTGGATGATGATAATGACGGCATTTTAGATACCGTTGAAAATGCAGCATGCAACCAACCCGGCGCTTCTTGTGACACAGATGGTGATACAATACCGAATCGCCTAGATTTGGATTCCGATGGGGATGGTATCAAGGACGTGATTGAGGCCGGAGGCACAGATGCCAACAACGATGGAAAGGCTGACGGCTCTGTCAATACGAGTGGGGTACCAAGTTCTGCGGGTAGTGGATTATCGCCGGCAGATACCGATTCGGATGGTTTAGCAAATTCTTACGACACAGATTCCGATGGTGATACAGTCCTTGATAACGTAGATCAATGTCGACTAGTAGCAGGTTCCGTGCTGTTAAATGGTTGTCCGGTCGATTCCGATGGGGATGGCGTGTTCGATACACTGGGTGATTTGGATGATGACAATGATGGCATTTTAGATACAATTGAAAATGCGGCATGTAATCCGTCGAGCGCGACCTGCGACACGGATGGAGACAATATTCCAAATTACTTGGATTTAGACTCGGACGGTGACGGTATCAAAGATGTGATCGAAACTGGGGGAACGGATGCTAACAATGATGGGAAGGCGGATGGATCAGTGAATGGATCTGGTATTCCAAGCAGTGCAGGTACGGGAATAACGCCAAGCGATATCGACTTAGATGGCTTGCGAAATCCTTATGATTTAGAGTCTGATGGCGATGGCGTATTAGATCAAACAGAAGTAAACGACAATACAAATCCGAGAAATGGATGTTCGTACTTATTAATTCACCGCACCCTGCCTACTAGTTCAAATTGGCAACAAGGAGATTGTGACGGCGATGGGGTATTGAACGTAAATGACACGAATGCCCAACTAGCCCTTGCTCAAAATGACTTCTTCGGTCCTGTCGTCAATGGTAATATTTCAGGCAATGTAATGGCTAATGATGACTTTGTTCCAGGAGCAAATATCAGTTTGACGCGACTAAGTGGCGGTGCAGCCGGAACCGCCACGGGAACGGTTGTACTTACTCCTACAACGGGTATGCTGAATTATACGGCTGGCCTGAATGAGCCTGCGAGTGTAGTAACGATTGGTTACCAAGTGTGTAACACGACGACGAGTACCTGTGCTACTGCAACGATATCAATCCGCATTACGCGTGATAACCCGATACTTTCGAACTTCCCAGCCATTACGAAAACGATACGGGATGTGGCATTTGCGATGACGCCTCCAACAAGTTCTGCGGGAACAGGCGCGATTACCTATACAAGTAGCAACCCTGCCGTGGCAACGATTAGTGGCAATATGGTAACCATCGTTGGAATTGGAACCACAACGATTACTGCCACGCAGGCTCAGGATAATAATTACAATGCTGTAAGCATTACGACGATCTTGACGGTGTTGATTGGGGATTCCGATGGGGATGGGGTTCCAGATACGGACGAACAAGCGCAAGGAACCAATCCGTATGATTCAGGAAGTTTCTTGGATTCGGATGGGGACGGTGTGCCAGATTATATTGAGAACCAACAAGGCACCAATCCTGCCAGCGCTACAAGTTTCTTGGATTCTGACGGGGATGGTGTCCCGGATTATGTGGAGCAGCGTCAAGGCACTAATCCTGCATATGTTTCAAGTTATTTGGATTCGGATGGGGATGGTGTTCCAGATTATGTGGAGCAGCGTCAAGGCACGGACCCTCGAAATGCGTCTAGTTTCCGAGATACAGATCGTGGAGGCATCTCGGATTATGTGGAGAATCGCCAGTCGACGAATCCTTTGGTTGCCCCAGACGTCTTACAAGATGCGGATGGGGATGGTATTCCGGATTATTTGGAAGGATTCGATCCAATGAACCCAGTTGCATCGGCGGATAGAGATGGCGACGGGATTCCGGACTATTTAGACAATGATTCCGATGGGGATGGTATTCCGGATGCAACGGAAAGAACGCATGATACGGATGGGGACGGTGTACCCGATTTCCAAGAGATGTTGGACGGCACAAATCCAACCAACCCTTCCAGCTTTAAAGACACGGATGGAGATGGCGTTCCGGATTTTGTCGAGATTGCACAGGGGACGGATCCATTTAATGCTTCAAGCTCACGTGATTCGGATGGTGATGGGGTTCCAGATTTTGTGGAAATACAACAGGGAACAAACCCAAATAATCCGGCCTCATCACGTGATACGGATGGTGACGGTATCCCAGATTATGTGGAAACGCGCCAAGGTACGAATCCAAATACATCCGGAGACGTTGTGGCGGATAGCGATGGGGATAGCATACCCAATTACATCGAAGGTTATAACACACAAAGTCCAAATGCGTCTCGCGATAGCGATGGGGATGGAACGGCCGATTACCTGGATTTAGATTCGGATGCGGATTCGATATTGGATGTTGTGGAACGCACGGTCGACACAGATGAAGATGGCATCATGAATTACCGTGATTTGGATAGTGATAATGATGGTATTTTAGATGCGCTGGAGGGCAGTGGAGATGTGGATTCGGATGGAACGGCCAATTATCTGGATACCGATTCGGACAATGATACCATTTTTGATGCTTGGGAGGCGAGGGATGAATTTACCTATCACCGAGATTATAATGCGGATGGAAGAATTTCGATCGAATCAGGAGCATTTGTTGATAGCAATTCAAATGGATTATTTGATCTTCTGGAAACACGTTTAGGAGGCACACCACTTGTCCCTGAGGATACCGATCGGGATGGAACGCCAGATTACAAGGATACCGATTCCGATGATGATAGCATTGCGGATTTCTTAGAGCGAACGGAGGATGTGGACCGAGACCGCCTCGCAAATTACCGTGATGACGATTCCGACGGCGATGGCATAGGAGACAATTTTGAGAAGTGGGCTGATTTTGATAATGATGCATTGCCTAATTTCTTGGACACAGACAGTGATGGCGATGGAATTCCGGATGCATGGGAAGGAGCCGAGCGATGCTGGACCTGTACTGATGCGGATAAAATCGATAACAATGGCGATGGTTGGGATGATCGAATTCAATTCGCAGGCTTCAAACCGAAAGATACGGATGGGGATGGAGCTTGGGATTTCTTGGATACGGATAGTGATAACGATTGTATTCCAGACGCTGTGGAAGGGTTAAATGACCTGGATCATGATGGCACTTTAAACTTCCGCGATCGCGATTCTGATAATGATCGTATTCCTGATGAGGTGGAGGCGGTAACCTGCGCTAAACCTATCGATAGTGATGGCGATGGCGTACGTGATTTCGAGGATTTCGACTCGGACAATGACGGCATGCTTGACGCTTTTGAGGCGGGTTCCAATGGTTTCAAGCCGCAAGACTTTGATCAAGATGGCAAACCGGATTACCGAGATAGCGATTCAGACGATGATGGTATTTCGGATTTGATTGAGGCGGGAGCTAAGCCATCAAACCCAGTGGATACTGATGGAGACGGATCATTTGATTATCAAGATTTAGATTCCGATAACGATACGATTTCGGATAAGATAGAAACATCGGCCGATACAGATCTGGATGGAATATCGGATTTCCGTGATTTGGATTCGGATGGAGATAGCATTCCAGATGCAATTGAAAAGGCAGTAGATTCAGATGGTGATGGTATTCTGAACTTCCGTGATTTGGATTCGGATGGGGATACGATTCCGGATGCCGTAGAGAAAGCTATTGATACGGATGGAGACTCATTGGCCGACTTCTTAGATTTAGACTCAGATGGCGACACCATTCCGGATCGTGTGGAGGCAGGAGCGGATCCAGCAAAACCCGTAGATACCGACGGTGACGGCAAAGCCAATTACATTGATACCGATTCCGATGGAGATAAGATTCCGGATGCGATTGAAGCAGGCTTAAATCCTTCCGTTCCGGTGGATACAGATGTGGATACGCGACCGGATTACTTGGATTTAGATTCGGATAATGATGGCATTCCGGATACCTATGAGGCGGGCGTAAATCCTGCGACGCCTTTGGATACGGATCGTGATGGCATCTTCAACTTCCGCGATTTAGATTCCGACGGGGATACGATCCCAGATCGCGTAGAGGCGGGGGCCTTGACGAATGCAAACGAGCCAACGAATTACAAGGACATCGATACGGATGGAGATGGTAAACCAAACTACACGGATACGGATTCTGATAATGATGGTATTGTAGATCAAATTGAGGCTGGGAAGGACCCAAATAATCCGGTAGACACGGATAAAGACGGCAAGCAGGATTATGTGGATGTCGACTCGGATAATGATGGCATTTCGGACCAAGAGGAGGCGAATTTGGTCAATGGAGTTCCGATGGATACGGACAAGGATGGAATCCCGGATTATTTGGATACGGATACTGATGGCGATGGTATTTTGGATGCGGTAGAAGACGACTTGAATTACGGGGCCCTGCCAGATTGCGATAAGGATGGTATACCAAACCGTTTGGATAAGGATCTGTGCGATACCTTCACGACACAAGGGTTCTCACCGAATGGGGATGGGAAGAATGACACCTTTATCATACCGGGAATTTTGGGTCGACAACCGAATCGCTTGACCATTATGAGTCGCAGCGGGGCAGTTGTTTATGATGTCGAGAACTATAAAAATGATTGGGCTGGTAAAGGGCAAAATGGCCAGGATTTACCCGATGGCACGTATTATTATGTGTTGGATTTTTATGGAAAATTCCCAACGGTTTCCAATTATGTTTATATCAACCGGTTAAAATAAGCAGATGAAAAAGTATATAAGAATTTGTTTTTTACTGGTGGCTGTGGGGTTTTCTATGGGTGCTTTTGCGCAGGTTGATCCGATTTACAGCTTGTACCGATTTAATCCTCAAAATATCACGCCTGCACACGTGGGAGGATATGAGGGAACTGAGATTACGGTGATGAATCGCCAGCAATGGATGGGAATTGAGGGAGCGCCCAAAACGATGGGGGTTACCGCCAACATGAAATGGGGGAAGCAGAAGGGTATCGGAGTGGTGGGACTTTTGGATGAAGCGGGGCCAATGAAAACCGTGCATGTAGGATTGGATTTTGCCTACCATGTTCGCCTGAATGAGGCCTGGTCGTTTTCCGGAGGTATTCGTGGAGGCGTGGGGAATATGACGTTGAATTTTGCAGGGATTCAATTACCTCAATCAGGTGATGAGTCTTTTGCTACGGATCGTTCCACAGGGATGCAAGTGAATACAGGATGGGGCATTAAAGTATACAAGGGTGACGGCTTATTCTTGTCGGTATCCCAGCCTCGTATGTTCCGCTATGATTTTGGAGCGGGAGGTGCAGCCTACAAAGATAGTCCAAGTTTTTTCGTCATGGCAGGGACGAAGTGGCACATGTCGGAGAAAGTAACCTTATACCCGAGCACCTTGGTTCGTTTGGCTACAGATGTCCCTTTGAGTTATGATGTGAACCTTGTGGCTAATATCAATGGAAAATTAGATGCGGGTTTGGGCTATCGGGGAAATGAAAGTTTGGGTATTCGTTTAGGGGTTCAGATGACCAAATTGTTTTACCTAGGGTACGTGTATGAATTACCTACATCCCAAATAAGCATGATGACGAGCCAATCGCATGAATTGGCATTGCGAATGAGTATTTCGAAGAAATAAAGATAAATTTTAGAACACAGAGTAGCTGTAAAGTCGCACGTTTTTAATGTGCGACTTTCTTGTTTTTAGGCGTTTTCAATCAACCGAATAATCCAGCGGAATGGCATACTGGCATATTTTCGTACCCTTAAATAGCGCTTAACAGGAGCCTTTGTGGGTTCTTTGATGTAAAAACAAGGAAGGGGTTTAAGTTCTTTGTGCCCATTGGCAAGTAGAGCTTGGGCATAAAAGTCGAATAAACTCGCCACATCCCCTTTTTCTTGAAAGCTGTAGCGGTCTTGGTATTTTGATATTTCCGTAGGCTTTTCTGGCGAATAACCTGAGAAATGAAAGAATATCAAGGGGTATTGGTCATTAACCCGATAAGGTTCGTTATCGTTACTTATATGTCGCTCATGTAGATTCCAATAGGCCATGTTTAGGCCTAGGTGTCTACTGACAAATACATCTTCGTAGAATAAAGGCGCGAAATTCACCCATAATTGGTCGACGAACATTCCATTGGCCAAATCGATGTAACATTGATCAAACAATCTGTCTTTCCACCATTGCAGGAAATGTTGTGTCGTTTCGCTGCGTTTGGTGCCGATAAATCCTAGATTGTACAAACCCGTATTTAAAAGCCCACGTTCGTTGGGGGAACAGGCATCGTCTGGGTATGCGAGCAGTGTATGCGGCGTTAAAAAAAGACTGTGGTTTTTTAGGCCATTTTCTATTTCGGTTAAAGGCTGATAAATGACGATATCCGGGTCAAAATAATGCACGAGTTGGGCTTCTGGGTAGTTTTGGTACACATAGTCAAGATAGTACGGCTTAACCGCCGTATTTAACTCGGTGATGTCATAACGCGCGCACATCTCATCGAGGTCCTCTATGCCGATTGTGTGCAGTTCTAGCAGGGGATAGTCCGTGAGTAACGACTTGTCCACCGGGGATTGATCCAAGCGGTCTACCAAACCGATTAAAAAAGTATAATCGGGGTTGTGTTTCATTAAGGAGTCGCCAAGTGTTTTTGCTTGTGCGAGGTAATTAATGGAACAGATGGTGATGACTACTTTTTGCATGCGTTGGATTATCAGTTTCAAAAATACGAAATGTAATTTGAAAATCGTTAGGGCTTTGGCGCCTGGCGTGACCACGCTGCCGGGGTCAGACCCCGGCAGCGTCCCCAACGCGCGCGGCCTAGCAGGCGCCAGGCCATAAATTCAACTTATTTTTTTAAGCTTCCGTAAATGATATTCTCGACTTTTTGTCCGTAATCGCTATGTGAGTTAGGGGTATGTTGGGTCATGATTAGAACGACCAACTTCTCCTTTGGGTCCACCCAATATTTCGTTCCGTAATAGCCGCCCCAACCAAAGCTTCCCTCAGAAGGCATATCTAATTGCGCAGATTTCCGCGAGGCTATACTAAATCCTAAACCGAAATCATCGTCGCCCATGCTGATTTGTGGGCTCGTCATCAACTCAATCGTTCTACGCCCTAGGATTTGTTTACCATTGTAAACGCCTCCATTCAGCAACATTTGTAAGAAAATTGCATAATCGAATGTCGACATGGAAAGACCAGCTCCCCCTGAAAAATAGGTGTGCGGATAAACTGGATAATTGGGGTCTAAATTGCGGAAAGTAGGATCCCAAGGAATAATTTGCTTCTGCTCATTCTCCGTATAAACCTTTGGCATACGAGATGATTTTTCTAACGGAACCGTGAAGTAGCTATCTTTCATGCCCAACGGTTCGAAGATGTTGGCCTTGAAATACTCTTCCAATGTTTTACCTGATATGACCTCGACCAGACAACCCAAAAGATCCGTATTTAGTCCATAAGTGAATTTTTCCCCCGGCTGGTGCGCCAAAGGTAATTTCCCTAAGGCCTTCATTTTATCTAGCAAGACTGCGTTGAAATTTCCTAATCCCGATGGAATTTTAGCCTTCGCATAGATGGCTTTCATTTTGGCGGATCCAATATCAGCATAATCAATCCCGGAACGATGACTCAAGAGGTCCCGAATGGTTATTTTACGCTTTGCAGGTTCAGTGGTATAGGAGGAGTCTGCAGCATTAAACTCTTTTAAGACAGTTTGCGAGGCAAATTCAGGTATAAAATCGCCCACGGGTTGATCTAAATTCAGTTTCCCCTGTTCGAATAATTGCATGATTGCCACACTCGTAATGGCCTTTGTTTGGCTCATAATTCGATAAATCGCATCTGCTGGCATCGGCTTTTTATTTGCCAAATCCGCATATCCATGTGATTTATGGTATACAACCGCGTTGTCTTTGATGATCAACGTTGTGGATCCCACCATCCAGTTTTTTTGAATATACTCTTCCATCACCGAGTCTATGTAGGCCAATCGCTTGTCGTCCATTTGGGGATGTGACTTCTGAATGGGTGATAGGATTTGCGCGCTTGCCGCAAAACATGTGAAGACAAAAAGCAGAATTTTGTTCATGGACAGGTCTAATTATCCCGAAAACTACGCATTGTTCGGGGGAGATGCAAGGAAATGGAAGTAAGAGCTAAGAGTTAAGAGGTGTGGATGTCCTTCGGACAGAAATTAATAACCCTAGGCTTTAGCCTAGGGATTACCAAAGCTCATCTGCCCCCCAGACTAAAGTCTGGGGTTATAAAATAAACCCTCCGGATTCTGGACGAGTGGTTAGAGACTACTATTTATAACCCTACTAGGCTTTAATCTAGAGATTTCTCGAGCACGTCTAGCCCTAGACTAACGTCCAACGTCAAATGTCTAGTGTCTAAAAACAAAAAAACCTTCCAAGATTCCTCAGAAGGTTTTTAGTCGATTTATGTACCTGGGATGGGAATCGAACCCATACGAGCGTTTCGGCTCACAGGATTTTAAGTCCTGCGTGTCTACCAGTTCCACCACCCAGGCAGCCCTGTAAAACTTAAAAGCACCAAGAGGTGCTTTCTCGTTTTGAGCGAAAGACGGGGTTCGAACCCGCGACCTCGACCTTGGCAAGGTCGCGCTCTACCAGCTGAGCTACTTTCGCGTTTTGTGGGTACAAAAGTAGAACCTTAAAGTTATTTATGCAAGAGGCAGGTGAAAAAATCCTTAAAAAATCTATATTTTTGTTTTTTAAAATCAAGGCATGAGCATCAACAAACTAGATCAGATTGATCACAAATTATTAGAGATTCTTCAACAAAATGCGAAGATTACGAACGCCCAATTATCCAAGGAAATCGGTCTTTCGCCAGCGCCAACTCTTGAGCGCGTGAAGAAATTAGAATCATTGGGAATCATTCAGAGTTACCATGCCCAAGTGGATCGAGATAAGGTCGGTTTAGGCGTAAGCACCTTTGTCACAGTTACTTTAACAGGTCACAAAAAGCAAGTTACCGAATCCTTTGTTCGCCAAATCAATCAAATTCCCGAAGTTATTGAATGTCACCACGTGACGGGTTCTGGGGATTTCATGCTGAAGATTATCTCCAAAGACATCTCGACGTATCAAAAATTGATGTTGGAGAAAATCAACGAAATCGAAGAGGTAGCCGCTACTTCCACGATGGTGATCTTATCTAGCTTTAAAGAGAGTAAAGTTTTACCGATTCCTTGATCCTTATAAACGGTTCATAAATTGCGGAATCATGCGATTTTTCCAAGCGGTAAAGGTGCCTGCTTGAATCTCTTTGCGGGCTTCACCCACCATCCACAAGTAAAAACGGAGGTTAAATACACTCGCAATCATGGGACCTAGGAGCTCCTCACAGCGTACGAGGTGGCGCAAATAAGCTTTGGTATATTGACCATGAATATCTTCGGCAAAGTGTGGGTCGATCACCGAAAAGTCATTTTTCCACTTTTCGTTACGGATATTGATAAAGCCCTGCGTCGTGAATATCATCCCGTTTCGCGCATTGCGTGTCGGCATCACACAATCAAACATATCAATTCCTAGTCCAATGCCCTCCAAAATATTCGCCGGGGTCCCCACACCCATCAAATAACGGGGCTTATCTTTCGGTAAAATATCTGTTACTTCATCCGCCATTTTATACATATCCTCCACAGGTTCTCCCACCGATAAACCGCCGATGGCATTCCCAACCGCCCCTTTGGACGCGATGTATTCTGCCGAAGCCTTCCGTAAATCGGAATAAACGCTTCCTTGGACAATGGGGAAAAGGGCTTGGTTGTAATCGTATTTGGGACCGGTTTCATTGAAACGGGTGATGCAGCGGTCCAACCAGCGATGGGTCATGTCCATCGATTTCCGAGCATATTCATAGGTACACGGATAAGGCGTACACTCATCAAAAGCCATCATGATATCCGCACCAATTGTCCGCTGAATATCCATGACGCCCTCAGGACTGAAAAAATGCGTGCTTCCGTCGATGTGGGATTTGAATTTAACGCCCTCCTCTTGGATTTTCCGACCGGTTCCAGCCAAGGAATATACTTGGTAACCGCCGGAGTCGGTCAAAATAGGTTTGTCCCACCCATTGAATTGATGTAATCCTCCAGCTTCTTCGAGAACATCGAGGCCTGGTCTGAGGTATAAATGATACGTATTTCCCAAAATGATTTGGGCATTGATAGGTTTTGATAATTCAGAAATATGTACCGCTTTCACCGTGCCCGCCGTACCCACCGGCATGAAAATAGGCGTTTCGATGACCCCGTGATCCGTATGTAATTTTCCTGCCCGTGCCTTGGAATTCGGGTCTAACTTTTCAATTTCGAATTTCATGCGGCAAAGGTACGGAAAAAGTCGCTAGTCGCTAGTCTACAGTCAAAAGTCCAAAGGTTTTTATAACCCCAGACTTCAGTCTGGGGGTGTTTCATCTATCCTCTTGTGACCCCCAGGTTAAAACCTGGGGTTAATAATTTATAGCCCCAGTCTTTAGTCTGGGGAGTAGGTACGAAAATAGTCACAAGTCGTCAGCCTGGAGTGCGAAGGACGTCCACATCTCTTACCTCTTAATTCTTAACTCATACCTCTATTCCACTCTCATCACCCCATTCATAATTCGCCAGTGTCCCGGGAAAGTACACAAGAACGGATAATTGCCTGGTACGCTTGGTGCCTTGAAGAC
>JBJTMZ010000090.1:0-3665 GCA_046073805.1 Aquirufa sp. | reverse complement strand
ATAGCATCCGTACTGTAACGTGCCTTGGACATTGTACGAACGGCCAAACTTTGTAGCACATGTTCTTCGCCTTTGCCCTCAATCGATTCCATCAAGGCAGTAAATGACTTGCTCACCTGCTTAGGTTCCGTGGTTACTTGATATCCGAATTTCTTAGCAAAGGTTGAGAACACGCGCAATTTTTCCGGATCCGGTGCTTCGTGCACCCGGTAAACCATCGTGTTACGAGGGTCTGTTTTCTTTAGGTCGTATACGTAAGTGGCCACCCGCTTGTTGGCCAATAACATAAACTCCTCAATCAACTTATGGGCATCCTTGCGCACACGTGGATGCACGGCAATCGGCTTGCCGTCAGCATCTAATTCAAAACGGACTTCTGCCGTTTCAAAATTCACCGAACCATTCGCAAATCGGGCATCGCGTAATTTATGCGCTAATTGATTTAATGCTTTAACAATGGGTTCATAGGGATCGGTCACTTCGCCCGTATGTTCGATTAATTCTTGTGCTTGTTCGTAGGCAAAACGGCGGTCGGAGTGAATAACCGTACGCCCAAACCATTCCTTCACAATCACCCCATTCGGGTCAAATTCAAAGACTGCGGAGAAGGTTAATTTATCTTCATTGGGACGCAAGGAACAAAGTCCATTGGATAATTTTTCGGGCAGCATCGGTACGACGCGGTCCACTAAATAAACGGAGGTTGCTCGTTTGTAAGCTTCTTGGTCCAGTAAACTTCCCGGTTTGACGTAATGTGATACGTCGGCGATGTGCACCCCAATCTCCACATTTCCATTCTTCAATACCTCGTAACTCAAGGCATCGTCGAAGTCTTTGGCATCGATGGGATCAATGGTGAAACTTAACACCTTGCGCATGTCGCGGCGTTTCTTGATTTCTTCCTTGGGAATAGTCGTGTTGATTGATTCCGCCATGGCTTCCACCTCGGCAGGGAATTCATAGGGCAAGCCAAATTCCGCCAGAATCGAGTTCATTTCCGTCTCGTTCTCGCCTGCTTTTCCTAAAACTTTGATAACACGACCTTCCGCTTTTTTCCCGGGACTTCCCCAGCGGGTTACTTCGACAATCACTTTATCGAGGTGATTGGCGCCCATGACCTCGGTGCGTGGAACGTAAATATCTTCGTAAATCTTCTTCGAATCGGGGATTAAGAAGGCGTAGTGTGGGGTCACTTGAATCACACCAACGACCTCGCTGGATCCGCGTTCGAGGATTTCGATTACCTCACCTTCAGGGCGATCATTTTTCTTCTTTTCAGAGGGTTTGCGCGCTTGAACGCGGACACGGTCCCCGTCTTTGGCATTCATCAGGTCGGCCGATGCCACCCAAATATCTTTACCTTCGCCCTCCACAATCACAAAAGCGAAGCGAGAGTTGACGTGGTCTACGCGGCCTTCTACGACGAAGGATTCATTATCGTAACGGTAATTGCCGTCGGCTTGTCGGATCAACCGACCTTCTTTCGCAAGATGCGTAAGGGCATCGCCGTATATTTCTTTTGTTTTGCGATCACGGATCGCAAATGCTTTGTGTATCTGATTGAGGGAGTAGGAGCGGTAGTCGTTTAGTTCGAAAAAGTCCAACAACTCGACCTGTATACCTTTAAAAAATCGTTCTTCTTTGGGGTTCATACCCTTGTATTTATAATATTAGTCTGCAAGGTACATAACCTTCACAGCGTTTCAAATCTTAAAACCTTATTTGTATCTTTGCTAGATGAATCGCTCCCGCATCGCGCTATTGTTATTGGTACTCCTTGTCCTTTCAGGAGTCTATTACGGATACCAATCTTTCCAAACAGGTACTACATCAACGACATCGGCACCCAATATAGTTCCAACACCGGAATTTGCTGCGGATTCTGCATTTGCTCATATTGCGAAACAGGTTGCCTTTGGCCCCCGAGTACCTAATTCATCGGCTCAAAAACAATGTGGAGACTGGATTGTCGGCAAGATGAAATCCTATGGTTTGCAAGTGTCGACACAGCCCTTTGAGGCGAATCGGTATGATGGGAAGAAGTTGAATGGAACCAATATCATCGCGTCGTATAATCCTTCAGCGACCAAACGAATCTTAATTGCGGCACACTGGGATTCTCGTTCGATTGCGGATAAGGATTCGGTACGCAAGGATGAACCGATAGATGCTGCCAATGATGGCGCATCGGGTGTTGGGGTAATGATCGAATTAGCGCGCGTTCTGTCGCAAACGAAAGATAAACCTGCAGTGGGGGTGGATTTTGTGTTCTTTGATTTGGAAGATCATGGAGAGCCGCATGACATGGCGGCGGGGAATCCTTTGAGTTGGGCCCTCGGATCACAGTATTGGGCGGCGCATTTAATGCCAGAAAATTACCGACCGTATTATGGAATCTTGTTGGACATGGTAGGTGCCAAAGG
The DNA here is from genome assembly GCA_046073805.1 of Aquirufa sp. Classification (GTDB taxonomy): domain Bacteria; phylum Bacteroidota; class Bacteroidia; order Cytophagales; family Spirosomataceae; genus Aquirufa. The sequence continues at coordinate 1,242 of JBJTMZ010000090.1, read as the reverse complement.
CGCGGTATTCCCACATGAGGGCTCCTCGATGCAATATGCGCCGGGATTGGTTCGCTCGATTTGGGCGACGGCAGCTGATTTAGGCTATGGTTCCCAATTTGTGGACATGGAAGCATTTGGTATTTCGGATGACCATACGGCGGTTAATGAGGTCGCTAAAATTCAAATGATTGATATCATAGATATACGTCCGGTAAATGGCGGATTTGATTTCGGATCTTACCACCATACACATCAAGATAATTTATCGATCATCGATAAATCCACGTTGAAAGTCGTGGGCCAAACCCTTTTACAAGTTTTATACCGAGAATAATGGAAGAATTATTGCAAGTACATTTGAATGATACGCACGTTGCTTTGGGCGCCAAAATGGTTCCTTTTGCTGGTTATAACATGCCCGTGTTGTATACGAATTTGATTGAGGAGCACAATTGCGTGCGTAATTCAGTAGGGGTTTTTGATGTGAGTCACATGGGTGAATTCTTCTTGAAAGGGGAGAAGGCCTTGGATTTAATTCAATATGTGACATCGAACGATGCGTCGAAATTGGTGGATGGTAAGGTACAATATTCTTGCTTGCCCAATGCCGAGGGTGGTATTGTGGATGATTTATTGGTTTACAAGATTCGCGATAATGAATATTTATTGGTCGTGAATGCGTCCAACATCGAAAAGGATTGGAATTGGATTTCCTCGCACAATACCTTTGGGGTTGAGATGACCAATGCCAGTTCGGAATATTCCTTATTCGCTGTTCAAGGTCCTAAGGCGACGGGTGTTTTACAGCGCTTGACTTCGGTAGATTTATCAGCCATGCCTTATTATACCTTCAAAATTGGCTCGATGGCTGGATTTGAGGATATTATTATTTCGAATACGGGATATACAGGTGCCGGTGGATTTGAGATTTATGTGAATAATGAAAATGCCTTGGCGATGTGGAATGCGATTTTTGCGGCCGGAGAACCGGAGGATATTATACCCATTGGTCTGGGCGCGCGCGATACACTACGTACGGAGAAGGGGTATTGCTTGTATGGGCATGATATTGATGATACCACTTCGCCGATTGAAGCAGGTTTGGGTTGGATTACGTCTTTCAATAAAGATTTTATTATGAAGGATCACCATGCGGCGATTAAGGCAGCTGGTCCCTCGAAGAAATTAGTAGGTTTTGAGATGATTGATCGCGGGATTCCTCGCCAACATTACCCGATTTTGAATGCGGCGGGAGAGGTG
>JBJTMZ010000089.1:0-5970 GCA_046073805.1 Aquirufa sp. | reverse complement strand
GGAATAAGATTTTCCACCAGTAACTAGTTTCTCTCTTATGGGTGATACAACGTGCGACATATTTTTATTTACTGTTTTACGATTAAAAAATTATGCTTTTTTAGCATCCTTGTTACGAACTTTCTTCAAGTAAGAAATATTTGGCTTCACGTTAATTTCTTCAATTACGTGGTAAGCACGTCCTTCTTTCTCTGTCAATAACAACTTAGAGATTTCAGATGCTGGATCATTCATGTCTCCAAATGTGATTGCATTCGTAGGACAAGATTGCGCACAAGCTACTTGAATTTCGCCATCTACTGGACGACGCTTCTCCTTCTTCGCTGCCAATTTACCCTCTTGGATACGTTGAACGCACATTGAACATTTTTCCATTACCCCACGTGAACGAACCGTTACATCTGGGTTAATCACCATACGACCTAAATCGTTGTTGAAGTGGAAATCAAAATCATCTGTTTGGAAGTAACGGAACCAGTTGAAGCGACGAACTTTGTATGGACAGTTATTTGCGCAATAACGTGTACCGATACAACGGTTATACGTCATTTGGTTCAAACCTTCTGTTGAGTGTGTTGTGGCTAATACTGGACAAACGGTCTCACATGGAGCATTGTTACAGTGCTGGCACAACATCGGTTGGAATACAACCTCTGGATTGTCTGACGCAATTTCTAATCCTTTCAAATCTTCAACTTCCGCATCGGATGAGTAATAACGGTCAATACGCATCCAGTGCATCTCACGACGGTTGATTACCTCTTGACGACCTACAACCGGTACGTTATTCTCTGCATTACATGAGATCACACAAGCAGAGCATCCTGTACACGTATTTAAGTCGATCACCATACCCCAAGCGTGGTTGTTGTATTCGTGACCATTCCAAAGTGTTAAATCAGTGGCATCTTTTTCTCCATCAGACGTTTTCACGCGCGGAGTATAGCTTCCTGCTTTGGCATCTTTTGCAAACTCGGCTAAAACAGTCTCTTGAACAACCGCTTGACGTGCCATCACCGTTTGGTGAGTTTGTGTCTGAGCGATGTCCTTCGTTTCGCCTGTTGCTGTTACGCTAACGCCTTGTGTACATGTTCCTACACAAGCTCCGTTGATCTCAGAGATAAATGGATAAGCATTCACACCTACTCCATCGGCTGATTTACCTGCCTTCGTCCGACCGTAACCAATGGCAATAGCAACCGTGCCTTGCGCTTGTCCTGGTTGAACTAATACCGGTAAAGTAACCTCATATCCTTTGGCGCTTACCTTAACTAAGTCACCTTGTTTTAATTTTAATTCTGTTGCTGTAGGTTGTGAGATGGCCGCATAATTGTCCCAACAAGCTTTTGATACAGGCTCAGGGAATTCTTGCAACCATGGGTTGTTTGCTTGAGATCCTGTACCGATACCCACTTTCTCATAAACAGCAATTTCTAAACCTGTTGAAGAAGCTGAATAAGCTTTTCCAATAGCCGTTGCAGCCGCATTGATATCTACCGATGGGCTTGCTGAAGAAATGCTACCTGCGTTTGGTTCAAATACACCATTGTGTAGTGCGTTGTTCCAAGCTACTTTTCCTCCTTTTAAGATATTGCTCTCCCAATTGCTTTCTAAGTAAGCTGCAAAATCAGCCGATAAGCCTGCCCAAGTCAAGAAACTTGATTGTGCTTGACGCGTTTTGAAGATCGTAGAGATAGTTGGTTGAGTCAATGAATAGAAACCTGCTTTTGGCTCTGCATCATTCCAAGATTCTAAGAAGTGAGAATCCGGTGCGATGAATTGACATAATGACGCTGTTTCATCAGCACGCTCGTTGGTTGCCAAGCTCAATTCTACTTTTGGTAGAGCTGCTGCTAGGGCAGCACCCATTGGGTGATTGTAAACCGGGTTAGCGTTGTAGAAAATGACAGCAGCAACTTTTCCTGCACTTGCTTCTTTGATGAAGTTGGCCATTGCCATGTCATTACCTTGACGGTAATTCACAGGGATAGCAGTATTTAACGTTGTGCCATAAGCGCCTACTAAAGCGTTTGTCGCTGCAACGATTTTTTGAACTTCTGGGTCATTGGAACCAGCGACGATAATGGATGCACCTTTAGATGCGACCAAGTCTTTCGCTGCTTTGTCTAAATGATCAATTTTAACGGAAGCGCCTGCAACGGATGCTGCACCGGTCAACTTAGCTACTGCGTTGTATAAAGCGATAGCTACTAAACCTTCTTGTGATGGTTTGTAGGTAGCGCGGTAATCAGCATTCGCTCCTGTATTTGATAAAATTGTTTCAAACTGATAGTGACGAGACATGTCTTTCTTGCCACCTTTTTCAGAACTTACGCGACGAGTGATCGCCCATTGTGCCGCAAATTCAGTTGGCGCAATCCATGATCCTAAGAAATCGGCTCCTAAGGAAACAATCGTTTTTGCCTTGCTGAAATCAATGCTTGGGATGATTCCTCCATGTGCTGCGGATAAACCGTAAGCTGGATTCGCATCGTAAGTGATATGTTGTGTTGTTGGGTATTTTGCAGCGAAATCAGCAATAACCTTCTTCGTTGTTGGCGAAAGAATCGTATTGGACACGATACGAATTTGACCACCCTTCGCAGCTACGGCAGCTAATTTTGCCGTGAACTCAGAATCCAATTGCTTCCAATCTGTCGATTTTCCGCCAATTTGTGGGCCTTTTAATTTTTCGTTGTCATATAGACTCAAAACCGATGCATGTGCACGACCCGAAAGTGTTCCTTTCGATACCGAAGACATTTTATTTCCTTCGATCTTAATTGGACGACCTTCACGAGTCTTTACTAAGATTGACGCATAGTCACCTCCGTCCGTGTAAGTAGACGCGTACCAGTTGGCAATCGTAGGCTCAACATCCTCTGGCTTGTTCAAGTAAGGAATGGTGTTTTTAACGGGTGCTTCACAGGCTGCTAATGAAACAGCAGCAACACCGAAGCCCAACATCTTTAAAAAGTCACGACGATGAGTTCCAGAACCATCTACTAAGGCTTCGCCTTTCGCGTCGTTTTCTGAGGGCATGTTGCCAAACTCATTGTGGATATTTTTTACAAACGATGGCTCATTGGTTAACTCCTCAATCCCTTTCCAATACCTCTTGTTCGAATTTTCCATATAATCTTTCTTATTCAGACTAATTTTGAATCTATTGTAATATGATTAATAGTGACACTTAGAACACTCTAAGCCACCGATGTTTTGCACTTTAAGGGGTGTTTTGCTATCCTTGTTGTGGATCTCAACCAATTTGTCATAGTATGCATTGCCTTTCGCGTTTACATCTGTTTCGCGGTGACAATCAATACACCATCCCATAGTCAAAGAAGAGCGCTGCTCAACAACTTCCATTTTCTCGATTTCGCCGTGGCAGTTTTTACACTCTAAGCCACCTACGTTAGTGTGTTGAGAGTGATTGAAGTAAGCCAAATCAGGCAAATTGTGAACACGAACCCATTGAATTGGCTCATTCTTTTCAATCGCACTGTAGATCTTTTGAATTTCCGGTGACTCACGCTTGATGGCGTTGTGGCAGTTCATACAAATGTTCGCTGATGGAACGTTTGCCCCTTTACCTTCGTAAACACCTGTATGGCAATAGTTACAGTTGATTTGGTATTGGCCTGCGTGTAATTTGTGTGAAAATTTGATGGGTTGCTCTGGAGCGTATCCTTGGTGTATACCAACGCCGTAAGCTGCATCGATCGTTGCTTTGCCACCTAATAATAAAGCTAATACCAAAATACCCGTCTTCACTGCAGAGTTAGCGGCTAATGCTTTCGCGTTTGCTGATAGACGTTGCATGAATGGCGTTTCAGCTGCCCCTTCTCCTGTCGTTAATTTCCCAAGGGTGCTTACAATTGATAATAGGGCGATTAATACCAATACCATGATAATTAAAAGACCTACTAATAAAATCTCTAACATGCCTCCTGAGCTTTGGGCTGCTGCTGGCGCTGCGGCTCCTTCTGCTGGAGCGGCACCTGCTGCTGGCGCTGCTGGGGCTGCATTTGATGCTTCTACGTAAGCGATGATGCCTTTGATTTGCGCCTCAGAGAAATTTGGGTAAGGAGTCATAGCTGCTTTGTTGAACTTGTTGTACAAGTCATTCGCATATTTGTCGCCTGACGCAATTACTGCTTGAGGATTATGTACCCATTTAACGATCCATTCAATCGGACGTCTTTCGCTAATTCCCTTTAAACCAGGGCCTACGAGTACTTCATCGGAAGTATTGTGGCATGCCGCACAGTTGTTTTTAAATAGGGTTTCGCCTTCTGCTGCATCTTGAGCAAATGTTGCGCTCACGCTTGCTAGGAGTATTACAAAAGATAATACAGTTTTAACGAGGGTTGATTTTTTGCAAAACATCATGTTGGTTTTCACATTTTAATTCAGTCCGCAAAACTACATTCCGAATTTTTAGGAAACAATTTATTGGAGAATCAATTTTAGGATTTTTTAAGGTTTTTCTAATTATTTAGAATCTTTCAAAATAAACCGAAACTGAAAGTGTAATTTTTTTAGAGAGAGTTGTACAAAATGGAGTTAAACAAAAAAACCTTCCATTCGGAAGGTTTTTTGAGGTTTCGAGCGGATTCGAACCGCTGTAGAAGGTTTTGCAGACCTCTGCCTAGCCACTCGGCCACGAAACCAATTAATCGGGATGCAAAAATAGCTTTTTTTTAGAAAGCAGCAAAGGGAAAGGTGAAAAAAGTCAGTGGCTGTATTCAGTGGTCGGTAGTCAGTGGGCTGTCTTCACTCCACAGTACAAAGACTACTATCTTAACTCTTAGTTTTTACCTCTTAGTTCTTAACTCTAACCTCTAACCTAAGGTAAACACCGTTATCTCCGGCGGCATCCCCACACGCCCCGGATATCCCAAATAACCAAAGCCTCGATTCACATATAGTTGTTGGCCATTCTCTTCATATAATCCCGCCCATTGCTTGTACACATATTTCGCAGGTGACCATGTCTCAAATCCAGGTATTTTAACCCCAAATTGGGCTCCATGCGTATGACCCGCAAAAGCCACATCAATGTCATGAAATTTTGAATTTTTGGTGACCTCCGCATTCCAGTGCGTCGGATCGTGCGACAACAAGAGTTTTGTGGCAGCCTCTTCCGTGCCTTCGTAGGCTTTTGAGAGATTGCCGTACCATGGGAACCGACCGATGCCAATGTTTTGCACGCCGATGATTGCCAAATTCTCGCCGGACTCCGTAATGATGTGATTTTCATCCATCATCAGGTTCCAGCCCATCAACTCATGGGCCTTCATCAAATCCTTTAAGTTCTGCTTTTTCGCCTCCGGACTCTTCCATTTGACATAATCCCCGTAATCGTGATTACCCAATGTGCTGAAAACCCCATAAGGTGCCTTGATCTTCGAAAACATCTTGAAATAATCCTCCACCTCTTTGGATTCATTATTCACTAAATCCCCCGTGAAAAATACCAAATCCGTTTTTTCACGCATCAACATATCTACGCCACCTTGTACAGCCGTTTTATTAAAAAAGCTTCCCGAGTGAATATCAGATACTTGCGCGATGCGCATGCCTCGAAACTCTTTCGGAAGTCTTGGGATTTTTAAGCTTACTTTTTCGATTCGATAATCATGTGCACCCGACAAAATTCCAAATGCGAAAGTCGCTGCGGGAACGGCTCCCACAGCAAGTGCGGCTTGGGATAAAAATTCATGCCGACTGATCGCGCTCGGATCTTTTTTACGGATTTTATTTGTTCCCCAGCGGAAGAATCGGGTGATGTCCTCTAATAGTAAGATGATAATCGTAAAGAGTTTACTAAATACGGATATCATCACCAAAGCCATGAAGGTGATTCGGAACTCATTTTTCCAGGCATGCAAGGGTAGGGCATTGTACGAAATAATTCCGAGGATAATAAATGCCGTAAAGCCCCAATAGATTATGGCCGTTGTTTTA
>JBJTMZ010000088.1:0-4564 GCA_046073805.1 Aquirufa sp. | reverse complement strand
TCAACGGTGATGTTTGAACGGCCATCCCGACTCGAGCTAGAGAGTGTTTTAATCCCCGCAATACCATTGATAGATTCCTCCAAAGGCTCCGTGATTTGGGATTCAATGATGTCGGCATTAGCTCCCGTATAACTCGTTTGAACCGTCACAACCGGTGGATCCACGGAAGGATATTCACGAATACCTAAGTAGGAATATCCAATTAAGCCGAATACAATAATCGTTACGGACATAACGATGGAAAGTACGGGGCGCTTGATGCTAATATCTGATAATGATGCCATAGTTTGAAAAGGTTTAGGCCAATTGCGTTTCGGGAATTGGTTTAAATTGGGATAACAGTTCCCAGACGGTTTCCAATGGAATTTCGGTCGACAAGCCATCTGGGTAATGGTAAATCTTGGCACGACCGTTTTCATAGGCTCCCGAATAGGGCATGTGGTTTTTAAAATCTTTATAGTTGCCGAGTAAAATTAATCCCGGAATCTCAAATGCATTCGCAATATGTGTTGGACCTGAATCAATGCCAATAAAAAATTCAGCTCCCTGAATAATCTTCGCCATGTTTGTGAGGCTCGTTTTTCCCACAAAAGATAAAAATTTGGGATGTTGAATCGCTAAGCCATCCGAAACACCAATTTCAATAATTGTTGCATCGTACCGGTCTAATATTTTTTCAATTAATGCTTGCCAATTTCCGTCGACCCACTCACGGTCGGCACCATTAGATTTCCGATGTATCACCCAATAATTCGGGGGTAATTTAAGTGAATCTTCATTCCTCAAATACAAATGAGGCTGTTTCGACTCCAAATAGGGGATATCACATAAGTCAAAAACACCCTTTAACAAATTACCCCGATGGTAATAGGTGTGCATGGTCAAGCCCAATTGGTCTGCTTTTTGATTCATCAATCCACGCTTAAAATAAGGATCAAAGCGTAAATTGCTCAAATGCAAATTGTAGAAATGGGTAAATGGGTGACGCTGCGTTAACCAAATACTATTCAATACGGAATTTTCTTCGATAACCTCGTCAATTTGGGGGTGATTTTCCAAAAGACTTCGGAAGCTTGCCTTTACAATCCAAACGATCTTTGCGTTTGGATGCATTCGTCGCAATTCACCGATTATAGGTTCAGCCGCAACAATGTCTCCTAAATGCTCCGTCAATAAGATTCCAATAACAGGTTGTTGGAATCGCTGCATCCGTATTCTAAGGTATAGTTGGACATAGGACACACAGGCCGAGAACCAATAGCTCAGTTTTCGGAATTTGTATGCCCATAGGGACCGACTAAAATAGATGGATGCCATAAATCGTTTATTCTACGACTTCTTTGATTTCAACTTCTCCGTCTGGTTTCACTTGAATGACGCCATTCGTAATCAAGGTATCACCAATTGAAAGACCTGAAAGAATTTCGACGTTCTTCTCGCCACGATTACCCAGTTTTACCTTCACCGGCACTGACTTACCTTGTTTCACGATGAATACTTTGTTTCCAGATGCCTCTGGAATCACTGCTTCCGTTGGAATTAAGATTGCGCTTCCTTTCGATTTTAAGATCAAATTGACTTTGGCAAAAGCCCCTGGCACCAATTGATTTCCTGGATTAGGCGCTAACGCACGAATTTGCAATGTTCGAGTTAAGGGATCAATTTTTGGGTCTATCGCATAAACCTTGCCCATAAATGTCTTATCCTCATTTTCCGTCTGGAATTCAACTGTACTTCCTTTCCGGATAACAGTAGCATATTTTGCCGGAATCGAGAATTCAATTTTAGCGGGATTGGTATTTGTTAAGGTCGCAATCTTTGTTGTCGGGGAGATGTAACTTCCTAAACTCACGTAACGGAAACCAATGGTTCCTGAAAAAGGAGCTTTAACGGTAGTCTTGATAATTTGCGCCTTTAAATCTTCAATGTCGGCTTCGATGGTATTCACCGTATTGACCGCAATATCATATTCGCGTTGCGAAATAGCTTCTTTCTGCAATAAGATTTTTTGACGCGCCTCATTGTCTTCTGCTAATTTCTTGTTGAACCCTAATTTACGTAAGCGAGCCTGCAAGTCGTCATCATTGATACGGAACAATACCGTACCTTTTTGAACCACATCGCCTTCTTTGATATTCAATAAGATAATTCGGCCAGCGATTTCCGAACGAATTTCCACTTCTTCGTTGGGAAGGATGCTACCGGTTGAATTAATCATATCATCCAAACGGGTTGATTTGACCACGGATACAACAACAGCAGTTTTGCCGCCACCTTTTCCGCCAGGGCCACCTTTTTCTTTTTTAGCCTCCTCTTCAGGATTCTTGGTGAGCGATTGTTTGATTTTTGGATAAAACGCTAGCCCCAAGATTAAGGCAATGATTGCGATACTGACGATCGTTTTACTTACTTTATTCATCGTTTTTTATAGTCGGTTTAGGATAATAATCAAATTACATAATTGCTACCATTTAGCTGTCCTAAATTGTAGGTTTATTGGTTAACCAAGGTAAAATTTGTTCGTTTTGGATCTGATTCATGACGAAATGACTCTGCGCATTACCAATGTTTTTAATGCTAGCCAATTTGTGTAGAATAAAATTACGGTATTCATCCATGTCGGAAACCACAATCTTCAACAGGAAATCGCTATGACCCGATACGCAATAACATTCTTGAACCTCCACGAGCGACATGACATCCGTCTCAAATTGATTCAGGTATTCGGCCGCATGTTCTTTTAGGGAAATGTCGCAGAATACAGTCAATGACTTCCCAAGTTTATTCGGGTTTATGGTGGCCTTATATCCGGTGATCACTCCATCTTTCTCCATGCGTTTGATCCGCTCATGCACCGGTGTGGCGCTAAGTCCCAAACGAGAGGCCATCTCCTTATTCGACATGAAGGCATCCTCATGCAAGAAGGCTAAGATTTGTTTATCTATATCATCAATTTTTGCCATCGTCTTTCGGTGTTTCCGTGATGGATGCGCCCGCCGACACAATGCCTTTCAGGGTGTCTGTACGCATAAATTGCTCCAAGCTAATTTTGTATTTCCCTACTCGAGAAAATCGCAAACCTTTAAATATGGAATAGGTGTGGCTATACATGTCCCCTAAACCGGTACCCTTGGGTTTGCCTGTTTTCGAATCATAAAAAAAGGCTTCCGCAAAAGCTCGCTTGATGACGAATCCATCTGAATTCATAATCTTCGGGATGAAATACAAATTGTAATAGGGGTAATCATTGGACTGACGAATCGCGACATTCAGGTCGTACGATTTCGTCGTGTCACTAATTTCAAAGGGTATTTCTACTTTGTTTTTTTGTAGCCAACCATCTTCCGACATCGATACCGTTTGGTCAACGAGCGTGTCGGTTTGGCAAGATACGGTCATGCCAAGCGTAAGGAACAATATAATGCGCTTGTAAAACATGGTTTAAGATGCTGAAGGGGCTTCAGGTGCACCTCCCTCGCGTGGAGGACGAGGTTTAAATTTCTTTTTAAACTTCTTTTTGAATGGTTTTGGCGTTGCATTTTCCCCATCTGCTTGAGGCGCCGCACCTTCCTGTTTGGGTCCTTGCTCCGGACGTGGTTTACGCTCCTGCTGTGGTCGAGGTCCCCGGTTTACTTCACCCTCTTTGGGGCCACGATTTTCAGGTCTTGGACCTCGATTATCACGCCCTTCCGGTTTTGGCCCACGATTTTCACGAGGTCCACGGTTTTCAAAACGGTCACGTCCTCCCCGGTTATTACCCGATTTTCCCGCTGGTTTTTTCCCGCCGTATTTCTTATCCATTCGCTCCAAATCAGAGTTTAATTCAGATAGCGTTGGTTTTTCACCCACTGGTGCATCTGGATTTAAATCCGAGAAGGACTCAGGAATAATCCCTTTCTTATTCAACTCAATAATTTCCGCAACACGATCACAAGAAACCGGAATCCAGATCGCCTCTTCGCCTACAATCCCAAACCACATCATTCGCTTGAAAATATCCGTCTTCTGCAAGATGGCTTCTCCGCGTTTTGTTTTTAACCGACCCTCAATGGTAGGAATGCTTTTTAGGGCATCCATATAGGTTTCTAATTCGTAATTCAAGCAGCATTTTAAGCGTCCACATTGTCCACTTAATTTGACTGGATTCAGCGATAGGTTTTGATAGCGTGCCGCCGAAGTCGTCACGTTTTTGAAATCAGATAACCAGGTGGAGCAGCATAATTCACGTCCGCAAACACCGATTCCTCCTAATCTGCCTGCCTCTTGGCGCAGCGAGATCTGTTTCATTTCGACGCGAATCTTGAATTCGGTCGCTAATAATTTGATTAATTCACGGAAATCAACGCGATCTTCGGAGGAATAATAGAATATGGCTTTGGCCCCATCAGACTGAAATTCTACATCCGAAAGCTTCATGTTCAGCTTTAGGTCACTGATGATTTGACGACCACGGTACATCGTAGGTAGGTCACGTGCCATCGCTTGCTCGTGCTTCTCGATGTCCTTTTCTGTCGCTAAACGGAAGATGTTTTTGACCTTATCGTCGTCTTTGATATTCTTCTTC
>JBJTMZ010000087.1:0-12518 GCA_046073805.1 Aquirufa sp. | reverse complement strand
TGTATTAGGCCTGCCGCTAGCGTTCATCCTGAGCCAGGATCAAACTCTCCATTGTAAATAATCTTTGGATGTTTGACTGCTCTTATTAATATAAGAAAATTGTCATTATCCTTGTCTTGAATGCTACTTAATATGACTAGTCCATTTAAAGAACTAATCTCGTCTTTATTTCTACCAACACGTCAAAGAACTCTTTTAACTTCAAAGCCCACTATCCAGCCGAAACCTTCATGTAAACCCATCTGTCAATGTGCTAGAATCGTTTTCCTAGCGATTGGGAGTGCAAAGATGTAGGAATAATTTATAAATACCAACACCCTGCCAAAAATAATTTCACTTTTTTTCGCTCAACCTGGATTAGCTGAACTATTTGAAGGATAAAATGTAATTTTTCTGCTTTCCATTGCCGACCAACAAATACTTTCCGCGAATCTTTTCAAAATTCAATTCCGCATTCGGATCCGTGACCTTCACTTTATTAATACTTACTGCATTGTTTTGAATCGCCTTGCGTGCCTCACCTTTCGATGGGAAAATCAAATTCTCCGTTCCCACACTGATCAAATCCGTCAAATTCCTACATTCTGCTAATAAGTCTGCGGAAACTTCATGGATAGGCAATTGTGCCAATAAAGCCTCAGAAGCGGATGAAAGCATTTCCACCGCATCCTTCGAAAACAATAAAGCCGATGCTTCAATCACTAATGCACATACATCCGCCCCATGTACGCGAGTGGTTACTTCCTCCGCAACCGCTTTTTGTAGAATCCGCAAATGCGGTGCCTCCGCATGCTGCTTCTCTAATTCCGCTATTTGCTCCTTCGTATATAATGTAAACACGCGAATCAATCGAGGAACATCCGCATCCGCTGCATTCAACCAAAATTGGTAAAATGCATAAGGACTCGTCTTCTCCGCATCCAACCAAACATTGCCCGATTCCGATTTTCCAAACTTCGTGCCATCTGCTTTGGTCACTAATGGTGTTGTTAAAGCAAATGCCGCACGTTCCGTAGAATCTTCATCGTGGCCTTCTTTCCGACGAATAATTTCCGTTCCCGTTGTGATATTTCCCCACTGATCCGAACCGCCCATTTGCAATCGGACATTCTTATTCTTATATAAATGATAGAAATCGTATCCTTGTAATAACTGATACGAAAATTCCGTAAACGAAATTCCCGTTTCCAAACGCTTCTTAACCGAGTCCTTTGACATCATGTAATTCACCGTCAAAAACTTACCTGCCTCACGCAGAAAACCTAAAAAGCTAAACTCTTTGAACCAATCGTAATTATTGACCACCTCCGCTGAATTGGCTCCCGCATGAAACTCCAAGAATTTTTCCAATTGTTTTTGAATGCCAACCTGATTCGCACGCAAGGTATCCTCCGATAAGAATTCCCGCTCTGCCGCCTTTCCCGATGGATCCCCAATCATTCCGGTAGCTCCTCCAACTAGTGCAATTGGCTTATGTCCACACAATTGAAAATGCTTCAGTAGCATAATTGCCGCTAGATTACCGATGTGTAAGCTTGGAGCCGTCGGGTCAAATCCGATGTAAGCCACCGTCATTTCCTTCGCTAATTGTTCCTCCAATCCAGGAATCATATCCTGTAACATACCTCTCCAGCGTAATTCTTCAATGAAGTTCATATTTGGGTGTTTATTTCAGTAATCAGTAATCAGTTGTCAGTTGTCAGTTGTCAGGAATTTAAATAGTCCGAAGTCCGTAGTCCGAAGGTTTAGCTCTTACCTTTTACCTCTTAGCTCTTAGCTCTTAGCTCTTAGCTCTTAGCTCATTGTCTCCTGGGCCACAAAATTAGTGATTCTTCGGAATTATCGTTTCTTTTTATAAAACAAACAAGCGTCTCCATAACTTAGGAATCGATAACCTTTTTGAACGGCCTCCTCATAGACCGCTTTCCATTCATCCCCAATCAGCGCGGAAACTAAAACCAGTAGCGTCGATTTTGGTTGGTGGAAATTAGTAATCAACGCATCGCAGAACCGGAATTCGTAGCTTGGCATGATTAACATTTCCGTCTGGGCTATAAATTGATCCAGTTGGTTGGCATCTAAATAATCCAATACAGCTTGCAATGCAATATTTTTTTCAATGCTCTTCCGCTCATTGTAAGCATACTCTTTGGGGATAATTAATCCATCTGTAGGAATTGATTGATGTTCAATCAACCAAACTCCCGCCCAATATAAACTTTCCAACGCTCGCATGGCTGTCGTCCCCACCGGAATAAATGGGCCTTGGTGTTGCATCAATCGGGTAATCAATTCCCTTTCAAAAATCAATTGTTCTCGATGCATCGGGTGATTTCGTACCTCATCTTCCTTAACGGGTAAAAAGGTACCTGCACCCACATGCAGGGTTAAATAACAAGATTTTTTCCCTTCTTTTTCTAGTCTAGCAAGGATTTCTGGCGTAAAGTGTAAACTCGCCGTAGGTGCCGCTACCGCACCAAGCTCCTTGGAAAAAACGGTTTGGTAACGATCCTGATCCGATAATTCCGAATCACGCTCCATATAAGGGGGCAATGGGATTTTACCGATTTCGGTTAAAATTGCCGCAAAAGAATGTGCGCTATCCCAGCTGATTTTCACGTGGTTTTCTTCCCGGTCAAACCATTGAATGCTCAAAAGGACATTGTTGCCATCTATGTGCAATGACTTCTCAAGCGTTTCATCCGCCTTCCATCGTTTTTTATTTCCGATTAGACTTTCCCAGATGACCTCGCCCGACTGCTCCATCATTTGCTGGGTGGGTACATTGTCCAACAAAGGCTTGAGAAGGAAAATTTCAATTGTAGTTCCCGTTGATTTTTGCAATTGAATTCGAGCAGGGATAACCTTCGTATTGTTAAATACGAATAAACTATCATTCGGGACTAATTCGGGAAGTTCTCGAAAAGCGTGATGTTGGTTGATTCCTTGATTGTGGACGAATAACTTAGATCCATCGCGTTCCTCACTTGGGAAAAATGCAATTTGGGAATCGGGTAAATGATAATCAAACGCCTGAATGGAAATATCCGGCATGCGGTGTATCATGATTCTTCTGAAATAAACTTAGGCGATAATAACAAACGAATTGGAAAATAAAGCAACCAAATAAGCAACAATGCGATACCTAATTTGGGTACGTAAGTATAATCTTCATTATAAGTCCGTTGATCATTGAGGAGTAACAAGACCCTAAAAACAATTATTAAATAACTGTTTATCAATGCAGGTAAAAAATGCAACCAATTAATTAGGGTCTTTTTGATTGTTTCCTCACCCTTATCGGCAAATACACCAAATAATTTCCCCCAAACTTGCGCTGAAACGTTATCTACACTTTTTATCAACAAAAGTGCAAGCACATTCAGGATTGTAACGATTCCCGCTGTCAGGTAGAAGATTTCTTCTTTCGGTAAAAAACCATCCCCGCGACCCGTTTCCCCAAAATGTACGGCGGCAGGATCTGGTAATCCGCGATAAACGAACAATAAGGTAATGCCAAAGGCCACCATGGATACGATGCGCCAAACACGCGAAACGAAATAATCTATCGACATAGGATTCAAAATGTCCTCAAAATTAGTTCATACGCGCCGAAGTGCCTAATCTTTATTGGAATTTGATTAATAGGTGCTTTTCTTTGGATTCAAGGCCGAAAAAACTATTTTTGTAAATATGAAAATCTATACGAAACAAGGTGATAAGGGCTTTACCCGTTTGGCAGATGGAATTGGGTTATCGAAATCCGATTTTCGTTTGGAGGCAATTGGGGATATCGATGAGTTGAATTCACATATCGGATTATTGATTTGTCAAGTTGATGCGGATTTAGCCGATAAATTGCAAGCCATTCAATCGAGTTTGTTCGTATTAGGGGCTCATGTCGCCAGTGATTCAAAGCAAGCACTTGGAAACATGGAATTGATTTCATTGCATGACATCGTAGCCTTGGAAGAAAATATTGACGCGCTCGATGCACAATTATCTCCCATGCGCTTTTTTATACTTCCGGGAGGACATCAAACCATTGCTGTTGCTCAGATTACTCGGACGGTTTGTCGGCGTGCCGAACGCAGTTTAATTCGTTGGGTGCAGGCCACTGAGCACACGGATTATGAAATTGCCATGGCTTATTTAAATCGATTATCTGATTACTTATTTATGGTGTGCCGCTTTTTACACCATAGCCTAGGTATCCCTGAAATTCCATGGAATTCAGGAAAATAAATTAATTATTATGCAAATCCACATTCAACCTATCGCTCAATCTCGAATTGATCAAGTAAATTTTGATACACTTGCCTTTGGTCGCAGTTTTGCTGACCACATGCTCGTGGCTGAATACGCCAACGGGGCATGGCAGTCGGTGACGATTCAACCCTACGGACCTTTGGAATACCAACCTGCTATGATGTCTTTGCATTATGGTCAAGCAATTTTTGAAGGAATGAAGGGCTATCGATCAAAAGATGGACATATTCAAGTGTTCCGTCCGCAAGAGAATTTGAAGCGCTTCAATAAATCCGCAACTCGCATGTGTATGCCAGAGGTTCCAGAAGAGATTTTCTTAGGCGGTTTACGGGAATTGTTAAAGTTAGATCAGGCCTGGGTACCTGCTAAAGAGGGTTGTTCACTCTATATTCGTCCTTTCATGTTTGCAACGGATGAGTATGTTGGGGTAACGCCATCGACTACTTACAAATTCATCATCTTTAATTGCCCGGTGGGTTCCTATTATTCAAAACCTTTGCGTGTGCGTGTTGAAACGGAATTTATCCGTGCGGCTAAAGGGGGCGTAGGTTTTGCCAAAAATGCCGGAAATTATGGTGGTTCTTTGTTCCCAACACAAAATGCCATCAAGGATGGGTATGATCAAATCATCTGGACGGATGCCGCGACACACCAATATGTTGAAGAGGCAGGAACCATGAACTTGATGTTTGTCATTAATGGAGCATTGGTGACCGCTGCGACGGGTGATACAATCTTGGATGGAGTAACACGTAAATCTGTCTTGCAAATTGCCAAAGATTGGGGCATGGAGGTTCAGGAGCGCCAATTAGCGGTTAAGGAATTAATTGAAGGAATTCAAAATGGATCTGTTACGGAAGCATTTGGGGCAGGTACGGCGGCCGTGATTGCGCCCATTGCAACAATTGGTTTCGAAGGGAAAGATTATGATTTGCCTGAGCGCAAAGAATCCGATTTTTCGACACGAGTATATAATGACATCAATCAAATCCGCCTTGGGGAGGTCGCTGACACACGCGGCTGGATTTGGAAGGTTTAAGATTTCGACTTCAAAATTACTTTGATACCTGGGTCCTTGGAGGTACTTACATCCTCTAACTCGACCTGGGTATTTTTATTTTGGTTCCACTGTGTTTTATTTCCCTTGGTGATTGATGGGCCAAATTTGGCATCAAAATAAGTGCTAAGGCTCGACCTTAATTGACCCACTTGTGGCATTTCCTCCACATAAATATCTAAATCAATTTCGTTTAACTTTCCGTCTTTATTGGGTAGGTAGGAAATGTCCACAAAGTTTAAGTCACTATCATCAAAGTAGAGTGAGTAAGATTTACCCTGCGCTGGTTGGCTTTCAGATAATTCGATTTTTTCGTTGATTTCATCCATTCCGACTCCCCATTGAGTATTTCGAATGACCAAGGTATCACTGGAGGTTATTTGTTTTACCCAATCACTACTTGACTTCCAAGCCTCTTTAATTTTCAATTGCTCTGGAGACAGCGTTATTTTCGCATTTTCGGATGAGTTGGTGTCCTTCGTACAAGCGCTCAATAACATGCATCCTGCCAAAATATAGATGTAGCTGTGGGATCTTTTCATGGTTTCCTTCGTTGGGGTATTAGATCAAAAATAAATAATTTCGTTCAGGCATGAATCATTGTTATTGAAAATATTCTTATTTTTGAAATCATCTAAGAAATTAATGCATTACGCATAACAATATTTAAGATTATTAGTGGTTAGGTATTTTAAAAAGAAGCCGGTCTGTGACTGGTTTTTTTTTGTTTAAAATTCTCTGCCTATACTAACCACCATGCCTGTTTTACCCCCATTTATAATTGGAAATCCGATTTTACAGAGGAAGTTGTAATACGTTACAAAATCAAAACCTAGACCCGAACCTATGAGCCATTGGTTCGTGCTATTTCGAGCTTCTTTGTTGGCATTATAAACATAACCCAAGTCCAAAAAAGCCGTTGGATAAATGGCTATTGGCATTTGGTTGAATTGTTTATACTTAATAAAAGGAATGCGTAGAATCCTATTTACCAATTGATATTTAAACGTATTTCTCCATAGGAAAAAATTGGTTCCATCAATCACATTTAATTCATATCCGCGAACCAAATCACTTCCATAACCAAGCCCGCGTATGTTGGCGTAAGGGATAAATCCATCCCGACTTAGCTTAGTCTTCACTTGAGTGGATAAAAAGAATTTACTTCCTAACTCAAAGAAAAAAGCTGCTGAAGCGCTAGCTTCCCAATAATCTACCTGGTCCGTTTTTAGTAAACCATATTTCGTAAAGCTCGCATCTATTTTCCGACCTCTCAGCGGATAGGTGATGAAATCGCGGAAATCATACGAAAATGCATAACCTAATTGAGCATAATTAAGTTCGGTTTTGCCCTGGCCAAAATAGGAGGGGTTCAGTTTGGCGATGGTATCTGAAATAATGGAGTGGCTATATTTTAATTCTATCGTTTGAAAATCATAAAATCGGAAGCGCTTTCTAAACTGAATTCCCCCCGTCCATTTTTCACGCAAGAGTTTCTCGGAATTAAGAAAAGTAAGGGTGTCATTTTGAGTGCGGTAGGCTAAATTTTTTTGTGTACTGTAAGCTAAATTTATGGTAAGTCCAAGCGTTTTTTGTGGATCGATGTAGGGGTTTTGATAGCTAATTTCTGCTTTCTGCGTGAAACCCGTTTCGGCCTTAATCATTAATTTTTCATTCCTTCCCATGAAGTTATTATGTAAAAAATGAACGCCATAAATGGCACGTCCTAAGTCATGCCCACGCGACCACCAGTCGTTTAAATTGCGGTCAGCCAATTGAAATATTGGAAATCCTAGGATATACCATTGTTCCAAGAACTCAAATTGGATGGATAAATTCCCATTCGGTAATTGGTGATAATCCGCTTTTACCCAGATGAATAGATTCGTATTCATCAATTTCCTTCGGTTAAACTCGATACGTTCGTTTAAATCCTCAATCTTGAGGGAATCAAGCTCCTGAAAATCAAGCTCCCGCCGAAGAATGTTTTCGCGCGTTTTTTCGTTGCCTTGAAAATGGATGGAATCTACACGCATCGATTGCCCAAAGCCTTGGAAGCTTTGGGTCATCCAAATAAAAACCAAAAGTATGAAATGGTGGCGCATCTGTTCAAGATACGCAAAAGGAGACAATTTTAAATGACCTTATTCGAAAATGATTGTTTCTTTTGACTCATACCAAGATTCGATGCGCGATTCGACCAATCGTTCAATTTCCATTCGTCGGATTTTCAGCGTTGGGGTTAGGCAAGCGTTCTCAACTGTCCAAGGCTCTCGCATGATGATCAGTTTTTTCAAATATTCGTATTTTTTGAATTGCGGATTCGTCGCTTGGAGATGCTTATTTAATTCGGTGATAAGATCCGCTTTGTTAACATCTAGCGCTGTTGGACTTAAAATGATCAGTCCCAAAGGTTGTGGCAAATTGACCCCAACGACACAAGAAACTTCCACATAAGTATGTAAGGATAAAGCATTTTCAATCGGCGCTGGTGAAACATATTGCCCTTTGGCGGTTTTGAAATTGTCTTTAACGCGTCCGACGATGCTTAGGTAGTTGTCGGAGTCCAACTGACCCATATCACCTGTCTTCAACCAAGGTCCATCGAATAAGGCGGCTGTCTGTTCTGGATTTTTGTAATAACCCAAGCAATTGTAATGAGCCTTCATCTGAATCTCACCGGTTTCGGGGTCAATTCGGGTGGTACATTGATCGTGGATGCGTCCCACCGTACCCAGTTTGATTTTTTCGCGTGGCATGAGGCTATTTAATCCTAGGTTTTCGGTCATGCCGTATGCCTCTTGAATAAAAAGGCCAATGGTTTGAAACCAGGCAGTCAATTCCTGCGGCATCGGGGCAGCGCCGGTTATCACCATGCAGGTTTGGTCTAAACCAAGTCCTCTTTGAATTTTTCTCTGGATAAATCGCCTAATCAGGGGGATGGAAAGTAATAAACTCAGTTTTTTCTGTCCACCAATTTTGTGTAGAATACCCTCCTGGAATTTTGCCCAAATGCGGGGAACAGCTAAAAAGTGACTAGGTCTCGCCTGAACTAAATCCCGCTGGAACGTATCTAAGCTCTCGACAAAATGAATGGTACCACCTGCCGCTGTGCTGGCGAATTCAACGAAGTTGCGTTCTGCAATGTGGCACAAGGGAAGGTAAGAGATAAACCGCGTATTCGGTCGATCTAAATGTGCGATTTTTCGCGCGAGGTTAAGAGCAATACCAATGGATTCGTTGGTAATCATGACACCTTTCGGCACCCCTGTCGTTCCAGAGGTGTAAACGATGGTTGCTAGATCTTCTTTTTTAGGGAGAATGGGAGCTATGCAATCAGTTTTCTCCTGGATGATGCTTTCCCAAGACACCCCGGTTGTGCATGCACTATCGGGTGTAAAAATGATCTGTATATGTTCAGGAATGCCCGCCTTCATTTGATCCCAGTGATCGAGCTTGCCAACAATCAAAATTTGACATTCCGAATGGACTAGAACTTGATTGAGTTGTTCGGCAGTTAGCGTGGCGTAAAATGGAACGGAAATGGCTCCTGCATAAGCGATAGCCAAGTCGGCTAGAATCCAATGGGCACTGTTTTTGGATAATATACCAATATGCTTGGGTTGTTGATCGGACAATTGCTGATACAAGTAGGTTCCAATTTTTTCAACAATAGTTAGCGATTCTTGATAACTGTATGTTTCATAAACTCCTCCGATAGGTTGTTTTAAGTAAGCTTTTTGAGGGCTGTTTGCTGCCCAATGAAGGAAGTTTTCAAGGTTGCTTTGGTAAGTTTCAATCAAGGTTTTTTCGAGGTTAATCCTTAAAAATAAAACTTAATTCTTTGATATCATAGCTTTCGAGACCATCGTTTTTCTCAATTTCGATTAGCCCTTGTTCATTGACACGTAACATTTTGCCTTCGAATGGTCCATTTTTGTCTTCGAATGTATGCCATTGATTTAGTCGGAACAATTCGCGATGGTAGTTCTCGTCGAGTTCAGCAAAAGCTTGATTGCAAAAGTCTTGATAGCTTTTTTCGATACCTGAAGAAACGTAATTGAATACGGTACTAATGTCGATCGACTGGGGATTTTGCATCCATTTTCGAAGTGAGGTGGCCCGCAGCCCATCGAACTCCATTTGGTTGATATTTAGGCCAAGGCCTAAGATGCTGAATGCCCATTTTCCCGACTGAAAATTACTTTCGATGAGGATGCCACCTAATTTTTGTCCATCGAGGTAGATGTCATTGGGCCATTTGATGGTAAAGGGTAATGTTTCTCCCAGGTTTTCTGTCGCCCAATTTTGTAAACCTTGAACAATGCCGATAGCGACAGCTTTGCTTAGGTAAAATTGAGCGAAAAGCAATTCGTGGTCAGGTTTGAGTAAATAAGAGACCAAAAGGTTTTGGTTGGCTTGAGCATGCCAAACATTCCCTCTTTGGCCTTTGCCAGCCGTTTGTTGACCCGCAATCCAAGCAAATCCTTCCGGGATCTCTGCGTTTAGCGCTTCTTGAAAGCCGAGAAGGTTAGTCGATTCGCAGCATTCTAGATATTTCGTTTTTTTGCCGACGAAGCGGGTGGGGGCTTGGTAATTGTTCAACTTTTATTCGTAATTTTAGGTTTACAAGAAACAAATTTAATTTTTTATTCGTTATTAGGACTTCAACGAGGTTCGATAATTCGTTTTTAAACAAACTTATGAGCAAAAGCACAAAGAAAGCCACTACGAAAGATGCATCTGAAGAGTTAGTACAGTGGGTAGTGAAGGGAATGCAGGAAAAGAAGGCTCAAGATATCGTTGTGATGGACATGCGTGGTGTAGCGAATGCTTTTACAGATTTTTTTGTGGTTGCTTCAGGTACCTCGGATACGCAGATTGAGGCGATTGCAGATTCGGTAGATAAAGAGGTATGGGAATCTGGAAAGATTCATGTGCATGCCATGGAGGGGAAAGCAAACCGTGAGTGGATTTTGATGGATTATTACGATGTGATTGTGCACGTATTTTTGAAAGATAAACGCGATTTTTTCAAGTTGGAGGAACTATGGGGTGATGCCAAGTTTACTCACATTGCTGAATAATTTGATTATTTCGAACTTTTTTAGTCATCCTTAGTGTTAATAGCCCAAACAAATTATTCTAATGGCAAAACAAGGTAACAGTAAAAACCCAAGACGTTCTGGAATTCAACCCAGCATGCCGAAAAAGCCGGCAGGTGGAATGCAAAGTTGGATGATCATCGGTCTTGTTATTGCAATGGTGAGTATGTTTTTCTTTACGAAACAGCATACCTTGCAGTCGATCGATCAGCGTCAGTTTGAATCCATGGTGATTCAGAAGGAAGTGCAATCGGTCGTAATTGTAAATGATAAGTTGGTTGAAGTAAGCTTGAAGCCAGCCTTCGTATCCAAGTATTTTAAAAAATCCCCTCAGGGGTTGGTGTCGGTCAATCAAGGTCCACACTTTGAATTCCCAATCATTTCCAAAGAAGGATTTGAGCATTTTCTAGAGGAGCGTCAAAAAGATTTTCCGCGTAATGAGCGCATTTTTGCCACACCGGAGACGCGTACTGGGCCATTGGATTGGTTGGGAACGTGGGGCTTTTTCATCTTGATGGGCTTGAGTTTTTACTTCTTATTTTTCCGCATGGGTGGCGGTGGCGGCGGTGGCGGCCAACTGTTTAACATTGGTCGGAGCAAAGCGACGTTAATCGAAGGGGAGTCTAAAGTGCGTGTTACGTTTGATGATGTAGCCGGTTTGGATGAGGCCAAAGAAGAGATTCAGGAGATTGTGGAGTTCTTGAAATTTCCAAAGAAATTCACTGATTTGGGTGGTAAAATTCCGAAGGGTGCCTTATTGGTAGGCCCTCCAGGAACCGGTAAAACCTTATTGGCGAAAGCGGTAGCAGGCGAGGCAGGAGTTCCATTTTTTTCACTTTCAGGTTCTGATTTTGTGGAGATGTTTGTGGGGGTTGGTGCGGCACGTGTCCGTGATTTGTTTAAGCAAGCAAAAGAAAAAGCACCCTGTATCATCTTTATTGATGAGATTGATGCGGTGGGCCGCTCGCGTGGAAGAGGTCAAATGCCGGGTTCTAATGATGAGCGTGAGAATACATTGAACTCCCTTTTGGTGGAGATGGATGGATTTGCGACGGATTCTGGAATTATCATCATGGCGGCGACGAACCGTCCGGATGTATTGGATGCAGCTTTATTGCGTCCAGGTCGTTTTGATCGCCAAATTTCCATCGATAAGCCCGATATTATTGGTCGGGAAGCGATCTTTAAAGTACACTTGAAGCCGCTAAAATTAGCGGCGGATATTGATCCAAAGGAATTATCTGCGCAAACTCCAGGTTTTGCAGGAGCTGAAATTGCCAATGTGTGTAATGAGGCCGCTTTGATTGCTGCGCGTCGTAGTAAAACGGCTGTGGATATGGATGATTTCCAAGAGGCGATGGACCGTGTGATTGGAGGTTTGGAGAAGAAGAATAAGATTATTAATCCATTGGAGAAGAAGATTGTGGCTTATCATGAGGCGGGTCACGCGATTGCAGGTTGGTTCTTGGAGCACGCGAATCCTTTGGTTAAGGTATCGATTGTGCCTCGCGGGGTGGCTGCCTTAGGGTATGCGCAATATTTACCGAAAGAGCAGTTTTTATACCGTACCGAGCAGTTGATGGATGAGATGTGCGTAACCTTAGGTGGACGTGCTGCTGAGGAGATTGTGTTTGGTAAAATATCGACGGGTGCTCAAAATGATTTGGAGCGAATTACCAAATTAGCTTATTCGATGGTGACAGTTTACGGGATGAATGATAAGTTGGGCAATATTTCGTATTACGATTCCAAAGGCTCTGATTATCAGTTTAACAAGCCTTATTCGGAGACTACGGCACGTGAGATTGATGAGGAAGTGCGCAAAATCATTGCGGAGGCTTATGCGCGTACGAAGAAATTATTGACGTCGAAAAAGGATAAGTTGACGATTTTGGCGGAGCAATTATTGAAGAAGGAAGTATTGTTCCAAAGTGATTTGGAAGAATTAGTAGGGCCAAGACCCTTTGAGCAATTGACCTCTTATCAAGAGTTCATCAAAGGTGAGACAGAAAAGAAGCGCCAAGATGCGAAGGATGAGCGGGAATTAGCTGAGACTGAAAAGCGCGCTGCCAAAAAGCCAGCTGTTG
>JBJTMZ010000086.1:0-14357 GCA_046073805.1 Aquirufa sp. | reverse complement strand
CAAAATTTCGCGTTGGACAAATTCCCATTTGGTTCCTTGGTTTTCGTATACATCTACGGTGCCACTTAATTCCCCGACGACATATACCCATTTTTCATTCGGAGAAAACACAAAATGCCGGGGTCCTGTACCTGCCGGGAATTGAGTTAAACTATATTTGTCTTCCAGTGACCCATCGGGCTTAACTTTATAATGGTAAATTTTATCACCTCCTAAATCGGATATGTGCAGTTCATTTTCATCCTTGGACAAAACCACCATGTGGGCATGTGATGAGGTTTGTTGGGGATATTTCCCCGAACAAACAAATCCTAGTTTTTGACTTATAGGTTCTATCTTTCCCTGCTTGGTTTGAAAGACAGAGACGCTTCCACCCATGTAATTGGCAGTGTAAAGCGTTTGGCTTTTAGTGCGGAAATTGATGTGACATGGGGCGTCTCCCTCAGTTAATTGTTGGTTGATCTTTTCCCAATTTCCTTTTGGGCTTTTCTTAAAACTAAAAACGGATCCTTGATTATTTACCTGCTCAGAAACGGAAAATAGATATTTCCCATCTCTTGTTAGTATTTGATAGGATGCCTGCGGAACGGAAATCTCCGAAATTTTTTGGCCGGTGCTTGTTTGGATTAGCTCAATTCCTGTATTACCTTGAGCGGTGTACGACCCGACCAAAAGTGTATCGGTCGATGGACGAAATAGGGTAATCAGGGAACAAATGAGCATGAACATAGCGTCTTAATTTAAGGGATACAACTGGCTTAAGCTTTGTATCCACGATTGAAATAATTGATTTTCAAGGTCACAGGCCACCGCTGCATGTGTTTCCCATTCCGGTGAGAATTCAGCGAGTTGCGCTTTCATTTCATTTAAGTGTCCAACTTCCTCTACAATAATCGATTTGACTTGAATCTTGGATTGCTGGGCCGAGAGGATCTCTTGGTAAATGGGATAGAGTTCGTCTGCACGTACTTCTATCGCATAAGTTACTAATAAATAGGATGCCCATTTCAAGTCGTAACCAGATAATCCCAAGGTTTTTTTGATGTATTTACTAACCCAAACATCCAGCATGTCCAAATAGTATTTAGAGGTCTGAGGGCTGATGAGCCAAGCATCCTCATAATTCTCAAAACCCGTAGGGGCAAGTTTCGAAATTTGCTTCTTCAGGTAATAGGCATGGCGATGTTCTTCGGCCGCATGCTTGAGAATCAATAAACTTACATCTGTTTTGGACTCAAAACGAGAAATCTTTTTGGCTCCGGTGTTCTCCATAAAGGAAAGCGTGTTGAGCCATTGAGCATGGACAAATGGATCTTTCGTAATTTGTTCAATGAGGGGTTTTAATTGCGTATTCATTTGGCGGATTTAATTCAGAACAAAGATAAGTTCTCCATGCTGAATTGAGAACAATAAATTACATTTGACCTAATATTTTCGAATGACTATGGCAATTAGCTACCAAATTAATCCTGCTCTCACCTCGACTGATTTTATTGATATCCTTCAGCGTTCTACGCTCGGGGAGCGTAGACCCTTGCAAGACCTTGAAGTAATGGAAACAATGTTCAAATACGGCAATGTATATGTTGCAGCCTATGATGGAAAAACCTTGGTTGGTCTGGCACGTGTCATGACGGATTTTGTGTACACAAGCTATTTGTCTGATTTAGCTGTTGATGAGGCTTACCAGCATCGGGGAATTGGCAAACGGCTCATTCAAGAAGTTCAAAACGCTATTCCTAAAGCTAAAATTATCCTACTAGCCGCTCCTGCTGCAGAAGCTTATTATCCGAAAATTGGAATGAAAAACCACGCACATTGTTACCAATTGGGGCCTGATGATGAATTAGTGTAAAATGACTAATCTTCTACTGTAGAATTTACCTGAATCTGTTTTAAAACTAATAAAGTAGTTGGCACTCATCCATTTGCTCGTATCAAGCGTTTTCGTATAGGCATTGGAAATACGCTCCCGATACATGACTTTGCCAAGCATGTCACAAATTTCTAATGTACCTACGCCCGGATTTTCCCAAGAAATTTGAAGGTAATCGGAACTTGGATTCGGACTGCATTTGAAATCAAAATTTAATTTATCTTCCACGACCACAGGGAATCCGGAAAACGCAAAAGCGCGCATACCCAATCCATTCTTGATGAATGGTCCCGGGAATCCATATTCTCTACTCCCCGTTTGAAAATCACGGTGGTAGTCGGGCAAATAACTAATGATGTTTCCCGTATAATTCTGATTGAAGGTAATAATGACCTCATTTTTCACCGCTTCAATATTTGTAATATAGGGTTCGAAAGTATTTGCATTTAGCTTATCCCAGTAGAAATATCTGGCGAGCTTGGCTTGAATACTGTTTCCTTTTGAATCAAGTACCGTGGTATCTTTGGTGATAGAAAGATTTTGACCTTCCTCAAATCGCAAATAGACTTTGTTGCGCTCTTGATCTGATTTGAAATAGGCTTTTTGAATATTGGGACTATTTATTTCGATGGAATAGCTTCGCTTGTAAACCTGATTAGAGATCAAACGAAACAATTCAAGTGCTGTTTGTCGATATCCCAAATTGGTATAGTGTAAACGATCGGGCAATAGGCCCGTTGTCCCAACGGTAGCAAAGGAACGAACATAGCCATTTCTGCTAGCTAAAGCTCGTTGATCTTCGCGTAATTGTGCCGCAAAGCGATTAGGGTACTCGTAAATGCTCACTTGTGGGTTGAATACAAACTGAGCGCTTGGAAAAAATTGTTTGTATTTCTGTAGCAAGCCATTGAATTTCTCTCCCCAGGAATAGGGCGACTTCGTATCCGATGCTTCCGCTTCTCCTTGACGGTAAACGATGGCGCGAACTTTGGAAAGCGTTTTCGATTTTAAAGCCTTGTAATACATGATATTTCCACCATCCAAGGCTTGGATATTTCCATCTAATTGTAAATGCCAATCGATGCTACTTCCACCCGCAGCCGAATTGATGATAGCTACCGGAATTTTCTCCGAATCAATAATGAGTTTCGCCAATTCAGAGGCAAATGGTCCGATACGTGCTCGCCCAACTGCCAAGGACCAAAGTGTATCCGCGGGGTTATACGGTCCATAATTTTCCGATCCTTGAACGAGCCCAAAGGAACGACACCATTCGCCTTGATAAACCAGGTCATCTATGGGACCAATCCAGGCATTTGACTGACCTGATACATAAAATACATCGCCGGCGACCAAATTACCTCGACGAACAATTAGGCTAGAGTCTGAATTTTTATAACCATAAATCTCTATGCCATATTCAGCTAATTCGGCAGGAATTTTAAGCGTTTCAGCTACTTTGGCCGTACCATTGGCAAACTGAAGCATTGTTTTTTTGGTCGACTTTATGATTCCGTTTCGCAACAATCGTACGGAATAAGATTGGAATTCGTTTGAAGTAAGAACCCCCTCGATCGTAATAGCCCCTTGGTTATCACTTTCCCGCGGAAATAACTGATAATCTTGAGGTAGTTGGCTAAATGTAAAGGCATTGAATTTTTGACCAAATGCGAATTGGATACTTAGCAAGCTAAGTAGAAAGGCAATTCTAGAAAAGCTCAATTTGGTTTTTTTCAACGCTTTTTAAATTGAAGGACCAATTTACAATATTTCAGGACTTAATTAAAGGCGCCCCACCCAAATACTTGATTTTTTTCATCTTAGAAAACAGCAAATCCTTTTATTCCCTTAACTTTGATTTTGAATAAGCAAAGTAAAGCATGAATGTAGTCATCTTTACGGGCGGGAATGGGAATGCTAATTTGATTAAGCACCTAAAAGATATCCCTTTCGTAAATTTAAGTCTTCTGATTAACGGTTACGATGATGGTTTGTCCACGGGTATTATCCGTAGTGCGAATCGAGGCATGCTCGGCCCATCGGATTTTCGAAAGAACTTTACTTACATTATTGATGATTTTACGGAATCTAACCGTAACATCAAGCGTTTGTTTGAACATCGCATGTCGGAGTCCGAGACAAAGAACTTCCTTCATTCGCCCGCGAATTTAATAGCACTTTTATTGGCCCAAGAGTTTACCTTGGACGCGCGGGCACAGAGCTTTATTGAACGTTATTTTTTATTAGGCGCTACGCAGCTACTTCAATTCACTCAGAATTTTGATGAATTAGTTGGATTTAGCATAGGGAATATTGTCATGGGTGGACTCTTTGTCGAGACCCAGGATTTTAATTTGGCGCTATTGAATTTGACTCGGCAATTCCAACTTACCGCTCAGTTGATTAATGTTTCAACAGAAGATGACTCGAAATTGGTTGCCTTTGATGCCGATGGAAATTTGTTAAAAAACGAGGCAGATATAGTCAATTACAAGGGTGACAAACCCCTTAAATCCTTCTATTTGCTTTCTTTGGCATCCTTGACGGGCCTAGATGCCTCGAAATCCTATACAGAATCGGAAATAGAATCACTGGCTAAAATTCCGCCAATTTCCAAAGAGGCCCAGCTCGCTTTACAAGAAGCGGATGTGATTATTTTTGGTTCGGGGACGCAATTTTCTTCTTTACTCCCTTCCTATCGAATTTGCCGGTCAGCCATTTTAAATTCTGCTGGGAAAAGAGTAGCCATCGTCAATAATCATTACGACAGCGACATTCAAAACATAAGTTTCGACCAGTTTATGGGTCAAATTTTAGCGGAATTAGGCGCTCCTAATTTAGACTTCTTTGATTCAATTTTGGTGGATCCCAATAGTTTGATTCAGCCGAAGGAAAGGTTGTCGTCCATCATTGTCCAACGAATCGCGGATACGAATAACAAACATGATGGGCAGAAGCTGTGGAACTGGATTTGTCGGTCGATTGATATGAAAGATGGCGCCGTTCACATTGGCGTACATTTTTACGGCAATTCATTGCCCTTGGTTGAGCAACATTACCTACCGGAAATTGCCCGATTAAACTCGGATAATTCGCGGAAAATCAAATTTGTCTTAGGGGAGGATAGTCAACATGCGGCCTATCATTTACACATTGATGCCTCCGGTAAAATTGCCCTTTTTGAGATCGATTCGTGGATTAATATTGTTCAAATGAACCAGTTGGATGCGGTTATCGGTTCACGCTTTGAGTCGCGCCGACAATTAATTCGCTCATTCAAACACAGTCTAGTCGAATCGAATCGTAATTTCATTTTCGCGTTGATTACCTCGTACTTTGTTAGCTTCTTTTACTTTTTGCGTTTTGGGCGAATCGTCCCAGATCCACTGAGTGGCGTGTATTTGGTTAAGGCAAACCGACAAATAAATTACAATCATATCTCCGGTTTCCTGAAGCAAATCAATCGTTTACCCGCAGCGGAGCTAGCTTCTTTTCCGATTGGATACCGGACTTTTAAAGAAACCAATTTAGTGACCAAAGTAGGAACTGTTATAAAGAACCTCGTTCGACTCTATGTTTAGCCTTTTGTTGGATTTTGATGGAACGCTCTTTGATACCGAGTCAGGACATGAGGCGGCATACCAACAAACATTTGCGCATTTCAACTTAGGCCCATTCCCCGCTTATGAAACGCTAAAAGGGATTAAAACCAAAGAGGTTTTTGCGCGCTATCGTTCTATCTATGCAGATACGGATGCTTTGGCAAATTATAAATCAAGTACGTACCAAGAAGGTCTTGCTAACGTAAAACCCTTGGTGGATTTAAGCCTATTAAGACGGGTGAAACAATCGGGGATCGATCTTTATATCGTGACAGGCGGCAGTCGGAAATCCATCGAAGGCATCCTGAAGATTCATGAAATTCAGACGTTATTTAGTGGAATCGTTTGTGCGGAAGATTACCAGGCTTCTAAGCCCGATCCCGAACCCTTTTTGCATTGCTTGAGGCAATATCAAATTCATGGCCAAATGCATGGCGTTGAGGATTCCTTGCAGGGTATACAGAGTGTTCGTGCTGCCAACCTGCATGCCGTGGGTGTTCACAACCCTTCCATTGCAGCCCTTGCTGATGCCTATTATTCAAGCATTAATACCTACCTAACCGAACTTCTTCAAACGCGATGAAAAATATATTAGCGATTCCTGCGGCCGGAAAGGGTAGCCGATTAAAACTCGATATTCCCAAAATTTTTACGCCCATTTGGGAGGGGAAAACCGTATTTGATTTCATAACGGAATCACTTAGTCCCCAAATCGACCAAATCCTTTTATTACTGAGTCCCTCTGGCAAAGCATATTTCGACGTAAATATTAGACCGACTGCCCCTCAGCATATCGAGATCCTTGTGCAAGAATCTGCTACAGGAATGTTTGATGCAGTGAATCAATTGGTTTCACATGTTTTAGCTATGCCCGGCGAGGTCAATTTGATTCTGCAGTGGGGAGATCAACCTTTTTGTGATGCGCAATTACATGAATTGATATTTCAAGATTTAGCGTCACACGATGCCTCCGTTCCCCTCGTTTGGGTGGAGAAGCCTTACGTACAATACCAATTTGCCCCCAATGCCGTTCATGTATTTGAGCAGCGGGAAGGTGAATCCGTCGATCCACATGGATTTAAAGACATGGGTATTTTTGGATTGAAAAAGCGTCTTTTGGAGTCATCCTGGGATCGTTATGCTGCGCATGCAAGCGCAGGAAAAGTAACCGGAGAAAAGAACTTTGTGAAATATATTGGTACCTTGCACCCTGAATTTCGTGTGTTTTGGCGCCTAGATCAACCCTATTATAAATCAATCGGCATTAATACCCCCGAGGAATTAGCCGAAGCGACATTATTTGTAAAACAACACCAAGCAGCAGGTCTTTAACGTATTCTTTCATGCATTATTTAGTTACTGGCGGAGCCGGATTTATCGGTACTCATTTATCAAATACACTTGTGGAGGCAGGTCATCAAGTCCGTGTTTTGGACGATTTGTCTTTTGGAGATGCCTCTAAATTAAATTCCAAAATTGAATTCATCCAGGGGAATATCCAGGATTTGGCCGACTGTGAAAAAGCGGTGAAGGGGGTAGATGGAATTTTTCACATGGCTGCATTTTCCCGCAGTGGTCCTTCGTTTGATATGCCTTTTGAATGCCATGAGAGCAATGCCTTAGGAACGTTAAATGTATTGGCCGCCGCTAGAAAGCACGGGGTTAAGAGACTCGTTTATTCGGGTTCGTCTACTTTCTATGGCAATCACCCGGGTGTTCAAAATGAAAAAGACGCAGGAGATTTCCTGAATTATTATGGCCTGACGAAGCATGTTGGGGAATTGTATGTTCAACAATATGTGCGAAATTTCGGCTTGGAGGCAAATATTTTGCGCTATTTCAATGTCTATGGACCAGGCCAGCCGAGCACGGGGGCCTATGCATTGGTAGTTGGTATCTTTTTAAATAAATACCGGAATAAAGAAACCTTGGAAATTCATGGTTCTGGAGAACAACGTCGCGATTTTATCCATGTGGCGGATGTGGTACAAGCCAACATAAAAGCCATGGAAACGCAGCATGTGGGCGAGATTTTTAATGTCGGATCCGGCATTAATTATTCAGTCAATGAACTCGCGGCCTTCTTCCCTTTGGAAAAAATTCATACCGAATCCCGCGCGGGGGATGCCAATACGACGTTGGCAGATGTGGAAAAGATTACCAGTATGTTGGGATGGAAACCACAAATTACGTTAGAGGAAGGTATTAAATCGATGATTCAAGCGATAGACGATGAGCTCAATTAGTATTGTAACGGCTGCCTTTAATGAGTGCCCGGGGATTATTTCGCTAATCCACGGATGGATTGCTTATGGCGAGAAACACCCCCAAATCGACGCGCTGGAAGTAATTGTCTGTGATGATTTTAGTGCAGTGGAACAATATGAGCAGCTTTGTCAAGCATTTGAGGGAAACCCTCAGGTGAAGATTCTTCGTAATACACAAAATGAGGGACCGGGTTTTTCATTTGCCAAAGCTATCGCGGAGGCATCAAACACGTGGACGCTTATTACAGATTCCGACGGGCAATTTCCCATCGAAAATTTAGATTCGATTATCCCGGAATTATGGAGTTCGCCTCACAAAGTGGCTTTTACTTACCGTACCCGGAAATTTGATAATGCCTTAAATCGCTTCGGTCAAAAAGCATCGAATTGGCTTTGTAATTCGATCTTTGGCTCGCATTTGAAGGATTTTTCTTGCGCGTTTAAATTGGTAAAAACGGAATTGCTTCAATGCATGCGTTTTGATGCCCGTTACATGAATTATTCGCTGGATCATTCAGGCAAATTGTTGAGTGCGGATGTTTCATTTATGGAGTTTCAGGTAACTTGCACCCCGGCACCTGCTCGAAAGAGGCCATTAAAGGCTGAGTATCTTCGAGCAAGGAATCGGTTTTTTTACATCGCGTTTCTTTTTTTCTCTGTCTATCTGCGTAAAAAGCGCGTGATTTTTGCATGAGCCCATTGAAAAACCTATTTCCTCGATTTGTCTTCCTAGCAAGTTTCGGCGCTTGGGCCTTCATCGTGGGTCTGATGGTGATCATTGCCCGCTACAATGTTCCTAGTATCGTGGACGATTTTTGTTTTGCTTGGATGTCCAAACAGTATGGAATTTTCTCCGGAGCATATTACTATTACATGGGCTGGAGTGGACGTTATTTTGGGAATTTGCTCATGCATTCCTCCCCACTTTATTTTAGTAGCAATTTCGCTTTTTTGCAGCTAAACACATATTTCTTATTGCTTTTTGGTTTTGGCACAAGTATCTATACCCTCAAACGTATTAGCCAATGGGGCTTTGGAGATTACCGCCTCTGGACCGGCGTATTTTTATTCCAAGCTGCGGCCCTTTATTCCATTTCAGGATTATATCAATGGTTTTATTGGTTCTCGGGAGTCTATTATTATGTATCCTTTCAATTCGTTTTAATATTACTTGTCACTTATTTTATCCTACCTTCTAGCCGAAAGCGGACGATTCTTCTTTCCTTTTTTGTGTTTTGTTTGATGGGATGTAGTGAAGTCAGTATGCTCATGTTTTCTGGGGTTTTCTGGGGGTATCAACTCTGGATTTGGCGATTTAAAGGGCCCATCAAAAAAGACTTATATTATTTATTCGCGGTATGGTTGATTGGGTTTTTAATTGTGATGCTTTCCCCTGGCAACCAAGTGCGTGCGGTAACGAATGTAAATTTGGCGGAAGGCATTCACATTTTGCTAGCCAATTTTAAAGACTTATTGATTCAGTTTTTTACGGCGCCTTACCTCTGGGCTTTCATCGCCTGGGTATGGTGGGGATTTTCGCCTGAATCAATCAAGCCGATAAGTCCATTAAATCTTGCTATCATTTCCGTTCTTTTCTTTGGATCAATGGTTGTCAGTTTTATTCCCTTGTCCTTTGCCTTGGGAGAGGTACATATTCCAGCACGAATCCTTAGCCTCTTCTTGTTATTTTTAATGCTCTATGTTTCCTTTATGTTGATTCACATAAAACACTATGTGAGTCAGGGCCAGGGGCTTTGGGCTGGTCTATTGATTTTGGTTTTTTTAGGTGTTGGCGTTTGGAAAAGCGGCAATGCCCGACTGATCGTCGAGGAATTAAGCACAGGCAGAGCGGCGGCGTATTTTTCCGCAAATAAGCTGCGATTTGATAAAATCCAACTCTCCACGAAGGATACGGTAACGGTCGATCCTTTATCGATTAAATCGAAATTATTTTTCGGAGAGGAACTTTCCAAAGATCCCAAACACCTTTGGTGTAAATGCGTTGCGAATTACTACGGGAAAAAAGCCGTTAATCTAAAGTAAGGATTGCCCAAAACATTTTTTTTGGTAACTTGTTGGTTCATCAATAAAGCATACCTATGAAAATATTCTCCTACAGGAGTCTCGGGGTCATTCTGTTTTTCCTCACCTTTGGACTCCAAGCTCAAGTAACCTTCCCGATCAATGACGTCGCGAATCCACGCTCTGGCTACTACGCCTTTGTGCATGCGAATATCGTCAAAGACGCAAAAACCACCATCCCGAATGCGACACTCCTAATTAAACAGGGTCGAATCGAGGCGATCGGGGCTTCAGTAGCCATTCCCAAAGAAGCGATCGTCATCGAATGTCAAGGGAAATTTATCTACCCAAGCTTCGTAGATGCATTTAGCGATTACGGGATGGAAGCAGTTGCGCCAAGCAACTACAGTTACCGGGCACCGTCTCAAATGCTCAGCAACACCAAAGGGCCCTTCTCGTGGAACCAAGCCCTAAAATCTGAAGTGGAGCATGCCAAGCACTTTGTTGTCAACGAATCCAAGGCGAAAGAACTTCGCAAATTAGGCTTCGGAGCGGTATCCACCCTTCAGCCTGATGGAATCTCCCGCGGTACCAGTGCACTCGTATCTTTAGCCAAAGACCGTGAAAACATGGTCATCCTCAAAGAGAAAACGGCCGCGCATTATTCCTTCGAGAAAGGTTCATCCACTCAGGATTACCCAGGTTCTTTAATGGGTAGCGTTGCCTTACTTCGTCAAAACTTTCTCGACGCGCAATGGTATAAAAGCAAACCGGCTCAAGAAGGTTTGAACTTAAGCATTGATCGTTTTATTCAAAATGCGAGTCTGCCTCAAATTTTTGCGGTAACGGAGAAATGGAATGTGCTTCGTGCCGACAAAATTGGCGATGAGTTCGGGGTACAATACATTATCAAAGGTAGCGGTGACGAATACCAGCGCATCGAAGAAATGAAGGCTACCAAAGCATCCTTCATTTTGCCATTGGCTTTCCCGCAGACGATTGATGTAGAGGATCCGACCGACATGCGTTTTGTGAATGTGGCGGAATTGAAGCATTGGGAATTAGCTCCCACAAACCCTGCTGCTTTCGAAAAAGCAAATATCCCTTTCGCATTAACGGCACACGGTTTAAAGGACATGAGTTCTTTCATGCCAAATCTTCGTAAGGCGATTCAATATGGTTTGAGCTATCAAAAAGCCTTAGAAGCCCTGACCACAACTCCAGCCCAATTACTCGGCGTTTCCGATTTAGTTGGAACCCTCGATGCTGGTAAAGTAGCCAATTTCTTCATCGCAACAGGTCCGGTTTTTGCAGAAAATACGGCTATCGTGGAGAACTGGGTTCAAGGTCGTGCACATGCCGTGCAGTCTGATCTTTGGACGAATTTAGCCGGAACCTATCAAGTGAACTTAGGTGCTAACAATGCTAAATTAGTCGTTCAAGGGGAGCCAGGTTCTTACAAAGCGCAATTAATCGCCAGTGATACGACGCAAGTTGACCTTTCTCAAAAGGATCAATTGGTTAACCTAGGTTATACGAGCAAGGCAGATAAATCACAACGCATTCGTTTGACAGGTTCTTTCGACGGTACAAACATTTCAGGTACGGGCCAACTGGCTTCTGGGGATTGGATTTCTTGGAAAGCTGTTCGTTCCGCAGTAGCCGGATCGGATTCGACAAAATCGAAGTCCAATAAGCCGGATACGATTGGTGACGTTGTTTTCCCATTCAATGGATTTGGGCAAAAGACAATCGCGAAACAAGAGAATCTATTGATCCAACATGCAACGG
Source organism: Aquirufa sp. (assembly GCA_046073805.1). Taxonomy (GTDB): domain Bacteria; phylum Bacteroidota; class Bacteroidia; order Cytophagales; family Spirosomataceae; genus Aquirufa. The sequence continues at coordinate 2,799 of JBJTMZ010000086.1, read as the reverse complement.
TTTGGACCAACGAGAAACAAGGTGTTTTAAAGGATGCCGATGTCTTGGTGAAAGCAGGTAAAATCGTTCAAGTGGGTAAGGGATTGAAAGATCCAACAGCCCGTATTGTAGATGGAACAGGTAAGCACGTGACAGCAGGTATCATCGATGAGCACTCGCACGTAGGAGCTACGGGCGGCATCAACGAATGTACGCAATCTGTGACGGCGGAAGTTCGTGTCGCAGATGTTATTGATCCCGATGACGTTGATATCTACCGTCAATTAAGTGGTGGTGTAACAGCTAGCCATATCTTACACGGTAGCTGTAATGTGATTGGTGGCCAAACGCAATTATTGAAATTCCGTTGGGGACAAAATGCGGAGGCATTGAAGTTTACGAACTGGGATCCATTTATCAAGTTTGCTTTGGGAGAAAACGTAAAACGTTCATGGAATACTTCAAATCCACGTTTCCCAGACACTCGGATGGGTGTAGAGCAAGTCCTCATGGATGCCTTTACTCGTGCTCGTGATTACGAAAAGCAAGGACCGGGAAAGCGGATCGATTTAGAATTAGAGACTTTGTTGGAGATTCTAAACAAGAAGCGCTTCATCACTTGTCACTCTTACGTTCAAAGTGAAATCAATACCATTTTGAAAGTGGCTGATAAATTTGGATTCACGGTGAATACCTTGACCCACATTTTGGAAGGCTATAAGGTAGCTGATAAAATGAAGGCGCATGGAGCGAATGCATCTACTTTCGCCGACTGGTGGAATTACAAGATGGAGGTTCTAGACGCTATTCCACAAAACGCAGCCATTATGCAAGCGGTGGGAGTGAATGTTGCCATCAATTCCGATGACGCGGAAATGGCACGTCGTCTAAACCAAGAAGCGGCTAAATCTGTGAAATATGCGGGCATGTCAGAAGAAGATGCCTTGAAAATGGTGACCTTGAATCCGGCTAAAATGTTGCACGTCGCAGACCGCGTGGGTAGTATTGCACCAGGTAAGGACGCCGATTTAGTTATTTGGTCAGATCATCCGTTGAGCATTTATGCGAAGTCGGAGAAGACGATTGTAGATGGTACCGTGGTATTTGACCGCGAGCAAGATGCCAAATTGCAAGAGGCTTTGAAGGCTGAAAAGCAACGCTTGATTCAAAAGATGATTGCTTCGAAAAAAGGTGGCGCATCTACGCGCCCTTCTACGCCATCGGTGAAGAAGCAAAACATGTGTGAAGAAGATCACAACCATGATAAGAGCCTTTGGGAGCGTATCGCTAGCCGTTTTATTGATGAAGAGCATGACCATATTAATGATTAAGAACATGAAAAAGCTATTAATACCTATATTTTGCTTCTTGGGCCTCTCATTGATGGCGCAAGAAACGATGCATCCCTCGCCCGCACAAACGAAGAAAATCGTTATCACGGGGGCGACCTTGCATATTGGAAATGGACAAGTTGTTCAGAATGGAAGCCTTTCCATCGATAAAGGCAAATTGACCGTGTTAACTTCTGCACCCGCTATTACGGGCGATGTGGAACACATCGATGCGACTGGGAAACATATTTACCCGGGAGTGATTGCGCCGAATACCAACTTGGGTTTGGTTGAGGTAAGTTCTACCAAATCAACAGTGGATTACGATGAACTGGGGGAAATGAACCCGAACATTCGTTCGATCGTGGCCTATAATACGGATTCGAAGGTGATTAATACCCTGCGTTCAAACGGGGTTTTATTGGCGCAAATCGTTCCACAAGGGGGTCTAATTTCGGGATCTTCGACAGTCGTTCAATTAGACGCTTGGAACTGGGAAGATGCTGCATATGCTTTGGATAATGGGGTACATATTACGTTTCCTGCCTTGATTAATCGTCCAAACGGCGGAGGCGGTCGGAGAGGTGCTGATTCCGATGCTGTGAAAGCGGGATTAGAGCGCATCGAACAGGCGCGCGTGTTTTTCCGTGAGGCGAAAGCCTATTTGAATGAGAAAACGCATGCGGCAGTGAATTTGAAGTTTGAGGCAACCAAGGGTTTATTCGATCGTACGAAAACGCTTTATGTGCATTGTGACCTGGTTAAGGAGATGTTAACGGCGATCGATTTCGCGAAGGAATTCAATTTCAAATTGGTTATCGCAGGAGGAGCGGATAGTTGGATGATTGCGGATATTTTAGCGGCCAATCAAGTAGCCGTGATCTTGCATGAGCCGCATGCATTACCTGCAGCGGAAGATGATGCGGTGGATCAACCGTACAAAACGGGAGCTCAATTGCAGAAAGCTGGTGTTTTGTTTACCATTTGCCAAGATTCAGGGGATGGTTATACGCAGATTCGTAATTTGCCATTTATGGCCGGAACGATGTCGGCCTATGGCTTAACACGTGAAGAAGCTTTATCAGCAATTACTTTGAACCCAGCTAAAATTTTGGGGATTGCAGATCGTACCGGTAGCTTGGAAACAGGCAAGGATGCGAATATCGTGATCTGTCAAGGGGACTTGTTGGATATGAAATCTAGCGTTGTGACGCATGCCTTCATTCAGGGCCGTGCGATCGACTTGGATAATAAGCATACGCAATTATACAACCGTTACAAGTACAAGTATAACTTGAAGTAATCTAATTAGCTTTGGGGAGAAGGTCGGTGACAAGTTTGCCGACCTTTTTTCATTTATTTAGTCTATTTTTGTTTGGTGAAACAGCGCATACTCCTTTTTGATACGATTTTAGATGGGCATCATCCGGCCTATTTAATTCATTTAATTGGCTATTACAGCACGCAGCCCGATGTCGAATTAATCGTT